>NZ_JAFOIN010000017.1:0-7900 GCF_017421385.1 Ruthenibacterium sp.
ATGTTGCCCGTGCCGGAGGCCTCGGTGCCCGCAAGGCTGATCTGCTCACTCACTTCGCTGGCGGGCATCAGACGCTCGCTGGTGGTGACGTTGTAGTCCTCCAGATACACCACGCGCAGCTTTTCACGCACCATGGGGTCCGCGTCGATGAGCGCGCCCAGCTTGCAGATCAGGCGGATCATCTGCTTGGCCATATAGTAGCCCGGCGCGGCCTTTGCTCCGAAGATATACGTTTTGGGAACCACGTCCGCGTTGGGGTTGTTCTTGATATACAGGTACTGCGCCGCGATGTTCAGCGCGTTCAGATGCTGGCGCTTATACTCGTGCATGCGTTTGACCTGCACGTCGAACAGTGTGTGCGGGTCGATCTCCTGCCCGGTGACCTTCTTCAGATGCTGGGCGAAGATCACCTTGTTGGCGTCCTTCACATCCTCCAGAGCGCTGAGCACTTTTTTGTCCGCCTTGAATTTCTCCAGCTTTTTCAGCTCGGACGCATCCTTTTTGAAGCCGGGGCCGATGGTGTCCTCCAGAAGGCCCGTCAGGCCCGGATTGGCGGCCAGAAGCCAGCGGCGGTAAGCGATGCCGTTGGTCACGTTGGTGAATTTTTCGGGGCTGTACAGGAAATAGTCGTGGAACACGCTCTGCTTGATGATCTCGCTGTGCAGCTGAGACACGCCGTTGATGGAATGGCACACATAGCAGCAGATGTTGGCCATGCGCACCTGGCCGTCGCCCAAAACGGCCATGTAGTTGATCTTGCCCTCGTCGCCGGGGAAGGTGCGCTCCAGGTCGGCGCGGCAGCGGTGGTCCAGCTCCACGCAGATTTGGTAAATGCGCGGCAGCGTCTTTTTAAAAATATCCTCGTTCCACTTTTCCAGCGCTTCGCTCATGACGGTGTGGTTGGTGTAGGCGAAGGTGCGGCGGGTGATATCAAAGGCTTTTTCCCAAGTATAGCCGCATTCGTCCAAAAGAATGCGCATCAGCTCCGGAATGGCCAGCGTGGGGTGGGTGTCGTTGACGTGGATGTCGACCTTATCCGGCAGGTTTTCCAGCGTGCCGTACTGGGACAGGTGGTTCTTGGCGATATCCCCGATGGACGCGGCAGACAGGAAATACTGCTGGCGCAGACGGAGGATCTTGCCCTCGATGTGGTTGTCGTTGGGGTACAGCACCTTGCTGATGAGCTCGGCGTTGGCGCTCTTGGTGATGGCGCTGCCGTACTCGCCCGCGTTGAAGCTGTCCATATCGAAGCCGGGCGCCTTGGCCTGCCACAGGCGCAGCTGGGAAACGCCGTTGGAATCGTACCCGGCCACATACATGTCGCTGGGTACGGCGATGACGCTGGAATAGTTTTTGTGCTCCACATGGTGGTATACGCCGTCCCAGCTCTCCTCGATCTCTCCGTCAAAGCGCACCTCCACGGCCTGGTCCGGATGGCTTTTCAGCCACACGCCGCCGCCGGGCAGCCAGTTGTCGGCGCGTTCCTGCTGCCAGCCGTCCACGATCTTCTGCTTGAAGATGCCGTATTCGTACAGGATGGAATAGCCAGTGCCGGGGATATCGTCGGTGGCCATACCGTCCAGATAGCACGCGGCCAAACGGCCCAGGCCGCCGTTGCCCAGGCCCGCGTCCGGCTCCTGCTCGTAGATATTGTCCAGCTTCATGCTGTAATCCCGCAGCACCTCGTCCGCCACGCCGCACAGGCCCAGATTAAGCAGGCTGGTCTTCAGGCTGCGGCCCATCAGAAATTCCATGCACAGGTAATACACCTGCTTGCCGTTGGCGCCGTAGGTGCGCGCGATAAAGCGCTTGCGCTTTTCGCTGAGCATGCCCCGTGCAATGAGTGCAAGCGCGCGGTAGATCTGTTCGTCCGTTGCCGACGCGATGTCGATGGCGAATTCATTGAACAGCTTTTCAGTCAGCAGCTTTTCAAATTCTTTTTTGGTATATCTGGTGTTCAAAATCATCTACTCCTCTTTTCAGGGGGAATGAAAAACCGCGCACATGCAGGGCGCGGCCAGACGGAAAAATCATCCCACACGTTATATATTATAGTATTTTTTGGGCCCTACTTCAACAAAATACGTTTTTTTATAAAAAGTTTCAAAAATCCACTTTCTATCTTCGGGCAATTCGTTTATAATGGGTATAAAACAGGACGTATCGTCAGGAAGGGGTTTCACACAAGATGCCTGCAAACAAGATCAAGCTTGAAATTTGCGGTTCCAATTACGTCATCGCTACGACGGATACCGAGGAATATGTGCTGTCTCTGGCTGAAAAGCTGGATTCTGATATGACACAGATGCTGGCCAGCAATCCCACGGCTTCCGTCACGACGGCGGCCGTCATCACCGCGCTGGGTTATCTGGACGAGCTGAAAAAGAGCACCAGCGGTGCGGACAACATGCGCGCGCAGATCAAGGATTACCTGGAGGACGCCGCCAAGGCCAAGCTGGCTGCCGAGGAGGCCCGCCGCGAGGTGGAGCGCCTGCGCCGCGAGATCGGCTATTTGAAAGAGAAGAAGTAATGCCGAGCCACAGCAATTCCACAAGGCCCGAGATACTGGCGCCCGCCGGCAATGCCGACATGCTCTGCGCAGCCGTTTTTGCGGGAGCGGACGCCGTGTACCTCGGGCTTCAAAATTTCAATGCCCGCCGCACGGCGGGCAATTTTACCACCGAAGGCCTGCGGCAGGCGGTGGCTTTTTGTCATGCCCGGGACGTGCGCGTGTATGTAACGCTGAACACCACGCTGTATCCCGGTGAGCTGACAGCTCTTGCCGAGGCGGTGGCCGGTATTGCGGCTGCCGGGGCTGACGCCGTCATCACGCAGGATCTGGCCGTGGCCGCGCTTGTGCGCCGAATGGCGCCGGGCCTGGCGCTGCACGGCTCCACGCAGATGAGCGTGCAGAGCCTGGACGGTGCGCGCCGTCTGGCCGCGCTGGGTTTTACACGCGTGATTTTGGCGCGTGAGCTGACGCTGTCCGAGATCGCCGGCATCACTGCGGGCTGCGGAATTGAGACCGAGACCTTCGTCCACGGCGCGCTGTGCATGAGCGTTTCGGGCCAGTGCTATATGAGCGCGTTCCTGGGAGGGCGCAGCGGCAACCGGGGCGGATGCGCGGGGCCGTGCCGTCTGCCCTTCGACGCATCGGGCACGCCCGGGCCGGCCGCGGGGCATCATCTGAGCCTCAAGGACATGTCTGTCATCGGTCATCTGCCGCAGCTTTCCGCCGCGGGCGTGGCCAGTGTGAAGATCGAGGGACGGCTGCGCCCGCCGGAATATGTGGCCGCGGCTGTCAATGCCTGTCTGCTGGCGCGGGCGGGTGAACCGTATGACACACGGCTTTTACAAGATGTATTTTCACGTTCTGGTTTTACAGATAGTTATTTAACTGGAGCCCGGAACGGGAGCATGTTCGGCACACGCACCGAAGGAGACGCCGCCGCCGCGAAGGCGGCGGCACCGCGCCTGCGGGAGCTGTACCGCCGCGAACGCCCCCGCGTGGGCGTGGGGCTGGAGCTGACTTTGGAAGAGGACGGCGCGAAGCTGGCCGTCCGGGACGCCGACGGCAACCGTGCGGTGGTGTACGGGGAGCGGCAGCCCCAGCCCGGGCAGAAGCCGCCGGAGGAGGCGCGGGCGGCTTACCGCCGCTCGCTGGAAAAAATGGGCGGGACCCCGTTTTTTCCGCAGGAGGTCGCGGTGCGGGGCGCACAGTGGTTCCTGCCGGGCAGCGAGGTGAACGAGCTGCGCCGTCGGGCGCTGGAGTCCCTGCTGGCAAAGCGGGAGCAGCCACGCCCCATCCCGTGCGCAAAAGTGCCGCAGGCTTTGCTGGAGGCGCCGGCCCGTGCTGCAAAGCAGGAAGGATATGCCGTCCGGCTCGCGCATGCGGCGCAGCTGCCGCGGGAGACCCCACAGGACGCGGCATGGTTCATTATGCCGCTGGCCCAGTGGCGGGACGTGCCGCCGGAGCTGAGGAGCAGAACCTGGCTGGAGGCGCCTCGGGCTTTGTTCGGCGGAGCCGAGGAGGCTTCGGCGCGCGCCGCGTTCGAGAGCCGGGACGCGGGCTTTGCGGGCTATGTGGCGGAAAATATCGCTCAGTTTACCACGCTGGAGGGCCTGCCGCTGGCGGGAGGCTTCGGGTTGAATGTGACGAATCCGCTCTCTGCAAAAGAGTACGCCGCGCTGGGTGCGCGGATGCTGACGCTCTCGCCGGAGCTGACGCTGGAGGATATGGCGCGCATTTCCGCGCCGGTGCCCGTGCTGGCTCTTGCTTACGGGCATATGCCCCTGATGCTGACGCGGGCATGCCCGCTGCAGAATGTGCGGGACTGCGGAGGCTGTGACCGAAAGGGCGAGCTGCTGGACCGGAAGGGCATGCGTTTTCCGGTGCGGTGCAGCGGCCCTGCGGGCGCGCGCACCGTGTACAATCCCATCCCGATTTATATGGGGGACCGTCTGAAGGAACTGCCCGTGGAGCTGCCGCTGCTGTATTTCACCATCGAAACGGCGGCGCGCGTGCGAGAGGTGCTGGCGCTGGTGCGGGAGGGCCTGCCTTTTGACGGTCCGTTCACCCGGGGCCTGTATTATAAGGGGACGAATTGAGCCTGTAGAAAAAGCAAGGAGGAAAAAAGCGCCCGGGGAAGGCCGGCGGCGGGAAAGCCGCGCATCTTTGCAAGGCAAAGTGCGGGCCGTGCGGCAAATGCCGAAAAAATGGGCGGCTGCTGCGCCCGCAGGCGCGTGCCGGAGCGCTGCAGAGCCTCCTGTGCGGATGCCGCGCCGAGAGCGCGGACCCTTTGTGCGAAGATGCTTTTTTCATTCAAAATGCCCCGCGGCGTTCCGCAGGGCCGATGCCGGGGTGTGCAGAGCGAAGCGGCGGACGAAGACTGCCGTGCGCGGCGAAGGGGGCCGAAAGACCTGTTTGTAAGCAGCTCGGCGGAAAAGCAAAGCTTTTTGACAAGCTGGAATTGGGAGGTTTGAGATATGGTTTTGAAATACAAAAAAGTGCGTCCGGGGGCGGCATTGCCCGGCCGGGCCACGCCCGGCAGCGCGGCGGCGGACCTGCGCGCCGTGTGCGGCGACGAAGGCGTTACCCTGCAGCCCATGGGGCGTGCGGTGATCCCTACGGGCATCGCCGTGGAACTTCCGGGGCCCGAATATGTGGCGCTGGTGTTTGCGCGCAGCGGCCTTGCCGTAAAAAACGGACTGACGCTGTCCAACGGCGTAGGTGTCATTGATTCCGACTACCGGGGCGAGATCTCGGTGGGGCTGGTGAATCTTTCGGACAAGCCCTATACGGTGCAGAACGGCGAGCGCATCGCCCAGCTTGCGGTGATGCCCGTTGCCTTGCCCGACATGCTGGAGGTTGAAACGCTCACCGACACAGAGCGCGGCACGGGCGGCTTCGGCTCCACAGGACGGCAGTGAAAAGGAGGGGGAACCATGAAACTCAAGCGTAATCTGCTTTTGATCTTTTTTATTCTTGCAGGAATCGTGCTGGGCGGCATGCTTGCCAACCTGTGCGCCAATATCCCGTTCCTCAGCTGGCTGGCGTATTCCAGCTCCATTGGCTTCAACGCCGACAGCCCATTTGTGCTGGATCTCTCGGTCATCAAACTGACGTTCGGCTTTTCCATGGGCATCAGCGTGGCGCAGATCATCACCATCGCGCTGGCCATTTTCTGCTACAACAAAACGAACCTGCGCTGAGCTGCGGCCCGGCGCTTTTACGGAAAGAAGGGACCTGACATGGGAATTATCCTGGCTTCATCGTCGCCCCGCCGCAGGGAGCTGATGGCGCTTATCACACCGGATTACACGGTGCGCACCAGCGACGTGGACGAACGGGCCATCCGTGCCGAAACGCCCGCGCTTCTGGCACAGAAGCTGGCCGCTGCCAAATGCCGCGCCGTGGCGGAGAGCTGCCCTGAGGATGTGGTCATCGGCTGCGATACGGTGGTGGACGTGGACGGCGCGGTTTTCGGCAAGCCTGCGGACCGGGACGACGCGCGGCGCATGATACGCGTTCTGGCGGGCAGGGGCCACCTGGTGCACACAGGCGTGTGCATTGCCGCACAGGGACGGGAGCTGTGCTTCGCCGCAACCACAAAAGTGGTGTTCGGCGCGCTTTCGGACGCGGAGATCGAGGCGTACATTGCGACAGACGACCCCTACGACAAGGCCGGGGCCTACGGCGTGCAGAACGGCGCGGCCAAATTTGTGGCGGGTATCGAGGGCTGCTATTTCAATGTGATGGGCTTCCCGGTGTCCCGTGTGTACAATGCGCTGAAAGAGCTGGACGTGCTTTGAGCTGCCTGAACCAGCCTGTACAAAATTTTACAAATGGACGCGCGGCAGGCAAAAAAGGGCGGCGCAACAGAAAAGCCGGCGGGAGATTGGCTTTTTTCTGTGAATGTGCCAAAAAATTTTGTTGTACAAACAGCTTTTTTGTGATATACTGAGGAGCAGAGTGGGGTATAGGCCCTGCGTGTGAATTTTAGGGAAAGGGACGACATGGGCGCGAATGTGATCATGGTCGCCTCGGGCAAAGGCGGCACCGGCAAAAGCACGGTAGCTGTGCTGCTGGGGGCCGAGCTTGCCGCGCGCGGCAGGCGTGTTTTGCTTGTGGAGCTGGATTCCGGCCTGCGCAGCGTGGATTATATCGCGGGCGTATACGGCAAGACTGTGTACGACGTGGAGGACGTGCTGAACGGCCGCTGCGAAGCCGGCAAGGCCGTGGTGGAAAGCCCTGTGTACCGCAACCTGTATGTGATCTCGGCTCCGTACTCCGGCGGACATATCCTGCCGGCAGCGCTGCGCGTGTTTGTAGAAAAGGTCGGCCCTGTGTTCGACACCATTGTGCTGGACACTGCGGCGGGCATGGGCGTTCCGTTTGAGGCGGCGATGGGCGTGGCCCACCGCGCGCTGCTTGTACTTACGCCGGACCCTGTATCCATCCGCGACGGACGCATTGTGTGCGACGCGCTGGAGGCGGGCGGGTGCCCGGAAATACGTCTTATCATCAACAAGGTGCCGCGCACGCTGGCAAACTGCGGCATACAAAGCCTGGACGAATGCATCGACACCGTGGGCGCACAGCTCATCGGGGTGGTGCCGTTCAGCACCGAAATACAAAAAGCGGGCGCGACAGGCGCGCCGCTGGCTCCGGCGGGCAGGCCCCGTCTGGCGCTGCGCGCCATTGCCGCACGCCTGTGCGGACAATATACGCCGCTCGTGATTCGATAAATATGAGGAGGATGCCCAAATGAACATCGCGTTGATCGCGCACGATTCCAAGAAGGAACTGATGGTGCAGTTCTGTATTGCATACTGCCGCGTGCTTTCCCAGCACGATCTGTGCGCGACAGGTACGACGGGCAAGCTTGTGGCGGAGGCCACGGGCCTGCGCATCCAGCGTTTTCTGTCCGGCACCCATGGGGGCGACCAGCAGATCGCTGCGCGCATCGCCTGCAACGAGATCGACCTGCTGCTCTTCTTCAGAGACCCGATCAGCGCGAAGCCCCATGAGCCCAATGAAATGAATCTGCTGCGCCTGTGCGACGTACACAATATCCCCATCGCGACCAATATCGCCACGGCCGAGGTACTCATCCATGGCCTGGAGCGCGGCGATCTGGACTGGCGCAATATCGTCAACCCCAACCGCTGAATGTATGCAACTGCAAATGCCCCGTCTATAGGACGGGGCATTTTTGTATGTCGAAAACCACTCGCTAGGCGAGTGGTTCAAAAGAAGACTAAATAGTGTCTACACAAGATCAGGTCAAAACAGTACACCAAATAGCAATGCAACGAATTTGCACAGCAGCCAGAAAAGATGTTGTAGTTTTTGCATATCGAGTAGCAATGCCTCGCCAACGTTTCAGGTGCAAAAAAG
>NZ_JAFOIN010000018.1:0-18464 GCF_017421385.1 Ruthenibacterium sp.
CCCGGGAGGAGCCGCAGCCGAAGTTCCAGCCCGCCGCCATCACGTCTCCGGGCCTTACGTTGTTTTTGAACTGCGCGTCAATATCCTCCATGCAGTGGGCGGCCAGTTCCTTATGGTCGGCCGTGTTCAGGTAGCGCGCGGGGATGATGACGTCGGTATCCACATTGTCGGGATATTTGTGTGCTTTGCCCTGTACCATTGTGCCGTTCCTCCTTACACTGTCTCCGGGCTGGCGATGTACCCGGCAATGGCGCTTGCCGCGGCGACGGCCGGGCTTGCGAGATACACTTCGCTGGCGGTATGGCCCATGCGGCCAACAAAGTTGCGGTTGGTGGTGGCAACACAGCGCTCGCCCTCGGCCAGAACGCCCATGTAGCCGCCCAGGCAGGGGCCGCAGGTGGGTGTGCTCACAACGCAGCCCGCGTCGATGAACGTGTCCATATAGCCCAGCCGGATGCACTCCTTATAGACGTGCTGCGTGGCGGGAATGACGATGGCGCGCACGCGGCGGGCCACCTTTCTGCCCTTGAGGATGGCCGCCGCCGCGGCCATGTCGGACAAGCGTCCGTTGGTGCAGCTGCCGATGACCACCTGGTCGATCTTCACGTTCAGCGCCGCAGCCTCGTCGATGGTCTTTGTGTTTTTGGGCAGATGGGGGAAGGCGACTGTAGGCCGGATGGCCGAAAGGTCGACGTCGATTACCTGCTCGTATGGCGCGTCTGCGTCGGGAGCATACACGGTATATGCGTGCTGCGCCCGGCCGTCCATGTAGGCGCGGGTCACGTCGTCCACCTCGAAAATGCCGTTTTTTGCTCCGGCCTCGATGGCCATGTTCGCCATGCACAGGCGGTCGTCGATGGAAAGGCTGGCCAGCCCCGGCCCGCCGAACTCCATGCTTTTATAAAGCGCGCCGTCCACGCCGATCCTGCCGATGATGTGCAGGATCACATCCTTGCCGCTGGCATGGCCCTGTAAAGCGCCTGTCAGGTTGAAACGGATGGCGGCGGGCACCTTGAACCAGCACTGGCCCGTGGCCATACCAGCGGCCATGTCCGTGCTGCCCACGCCTGTGGAAAACGCGCCCAGTGCACCGTAGGTGCAGGTGTGGCTGTCCGCGCCAATGACGCAGTCGCCTGCGGCCACAAGGCCTTTTTCGGGCAGCAGCGCGTGCTCGATGCCCATTTCCCCCACATCGTAGAAATTCAGGATATCGTATTTGTCCGCAAACATGCGGCTCTGCCTGGCCTGCTGTGCGGCCTTGATGTCCTTATTGGGGACGAAATGGTCCATCACCAGGCTGATCTTTGTTTTGTCGAATACGGCGTCAAAGCCCGCCTTTTCAAATTCGTTGATGGCCACGGGGCTGGTGATGTCGTTGCCCAGCACCATATCCAGCTTTGCCATGATGAGCTGGCCCGATACAACGGAATCCAGCCCGGCATGCGCCGCCAGGATCTTCTGTGTCATTGTCATTCCCATCGTTTTGCTTCTCCCTCCGGTGTTGTGTTTTTTGGACGGGTGTTTCCGTCAAATCAAAACAGTTCGCTCTGCCGGCGCCATTCGTGATTGTTGATGGCGCTTGCCAGTGCCTTGACGCTGGCCACCATGATATCCGTGTGCTGGCCCGCGCCCCATGTGGTTTCTCCGTCGGCCCACGTCAGGCCCACATAGGCCACGGCGTGGCTGGTGGAGCCTGTCTCCAGCGCGTGCTCTTTGTAGGTGAGCACCGAGAAATCCCGTCCGCTGCCTTTTTTGATGGCGTTGGAAACCGCATCCAGGCGGCCGTTGCCCTTGCCGGTATACTCCATGGTAATGTCGTTTTCCGTGACGGTGACCATCGCGTAAATGCCGTCTTTCTGGATGTAATGGGCCTCGGGAATGGCAAAGGGCGTTTCTTTATTGAGAAACTCGCTTTCAAAGATGCCGTAAACATCCTTGGGGTTCAGCTCCTTGTGCAGATGGTCGCTGACATCCTTCACCGCGTAGCCCAGCGCCTCGCGCATCTTGGGCGGCAGATCGTAGCCGTAATTCTGCTCCAGGATATATCCGATGCCGCCCTTGCCGGACTGGCTGTTGATGCGGATGACGTCCGTTTCATATTCGCGGCCCACGTCGTGGGGGTCGATGGGAAGATAGGGGACGGTCCATTCGTAAAGGTTTTTCTCCTCGCGCCATTTCATGCCCTTGGCGATGGCGTCCTGATGGCTGCCGCTGAACGCTGCGAACACCAGCGCTCCGGCGTAGGGGGCGCGCTCATATACATGCATGCGCGTGACCTTTTCGTATTCGGCAACAATGGCGGGCATGTCGGAAAAATCCAGCCCGGGGTCCACGCCGTGGCTGTACATATTCATGGCGACGGTAACGATGTCCACGTTGCCCGTGCGCTCGCCGTTGCCGAACAGCGTGCCCTCCACGCGGTCCGCGCCGGCCAGCAGGCCCAGCTCGGTGTCGGCCACGCCGCAGCCCCGGTCGTTGTGCGGGTGCAGGCTGAGGATGACGTGCTCACGGTACTTCAGGTTGTCGCTCATGTATTCGATCTGGTTGGCATACACATGGCTCATGCTCATGGCCACGGTGACGGGCAGGTTGATGATAACGGGCTTTTCCGCCGTGGGCTCCAGAATGTCCAGCACCGCGTTGCAGACCTCCAGCGCGTATTCCGGTTCGGTGCCCGTGAAGCTTTCGGGGCTGTATTCAAAGCGGAAATTGCCCTCGTATTCGGCCGCGAGCTGCTTGACGAGCGCCGCGCCGTCCGTGGCGATCTTCCTGATCTCCTCCTTCGATTTTTTAAACACCTGCTCGCGCTGCGCCACGCTGGTGGAATTGTAGAAATGCACCACCGCGCTGGGCGCGCCCTTGAGGGCGTCGAAGGTTCTGCGGATGATATGGTCGCGGCACTGGGTGAGCACCTGCACCGTCACGTCGTCCGGGATGAGGTGCTGTTCGATGAGCGCGCGCAGAAATTCGTACTCCGTTTCGCTGGCGGCGGGGAACCCGACCTCGATCTCCTTGAAGCCCAGCTTGACGAGAAAACGGAAAAAATCCAGCTTTTCCTCCAGGCTCATGGGTACGATAAGGCTCTGGTTGCCGTCGCGCAGATCCACGCTGCACCAGATGGGCGGTTTTTCAATGTGGTCTTTTTTTGCCCAGCGCATTTCGCACCGGGGGGCGGGAAAATATCCGGGTTTGTACTTGTCTGCATGCATCATGGTTCCATTCTCCTTTTCCTGTTCGGTTTTGGGGGATGGCCATGGGAACGAAAAAAGCTCCGTCTCATGGCCGTTTGGGCCAAGAGACGGAGCTTTAAAAATCAGCTTCGCGGTACCACTCTTGTTGCCGGGAAACACCCGGCCGCTTCGTGCCATCAGCCTGCAAAACAGGCGAACAGCCTGACATGATAACGGTGTCAAACCCGGCTGCGCCTACTTTGCGAATGCATTTCAGCTTGCTGCTCGGGGGCCAGTACGCATCACGCCCGGCGCTGTTTTTCACCAGCCAACAGCTCTCTGCGGCTCGGGACTGTGTGCGGTTTCCCCGTCGTTGCATTTTTTATATTGCTATTATTTTAATGGCCCGCGCGAGGTTTGTCAAGAGATTTTTTGCATCCCGGGCAAAAATACGCGGCCCGACGTGCGTGCGGCGCTGTCAGCCTACATTGATGTGCGCCTGGGGCTGTACGGCCCGGCGTGCCGCGGCACTGTCCTTGCGGGCGGAAAGGCTGATGGCCAGCGAAACAGGCCCCACGCGGCCGATGAACATCGTCAGCATCGTCACCACGCGGGCAAAGGGGTTCATCAAAGGCGTCACACCCACTGAAAGCCCCACGGTGCCGAAGGCAGACACAGCTTCAAACACGCTGTTCACCTCGTTCAGCTCCGGCCCGGTATTGTAGAACAGCGTCATGGAGGCAGCGATCACAGCGAACAGAGAGAGCATCAGGATGGTGAGCGATTTATATACGGTTTTATGGTCGATGCGGCGGCCGAAGATCATGGCCTCGTCCCGGCCGCGGACGACGCTGGCCACGGCCAGCAGCACCACGCTGAGCGTGGTGACCTTGATGCCGCCGCCCGTGCCGCCCGGCGCCGCGCCAATGAACATGAGCAGAGACATGAAGATCTTGGTGAAATTCGTCATATCCCCCAGCGGGATGCTGTTGTAGCCCGCTGTGCGGGCGGAGACAGACTGGAACGCCGCGTTGGTGATCTTGTCGAACAGGTTCATCGGCCCCAGCGTGAGCGGATTGTTATACTCCATGAACAGGATGCCCGCAGTGCCCAGCAGGAGCAGCCAGCCGGTGATCCACAAAACCAGCTTTGTGTGTGTGCGCAGGTGGTGTGTACGGTGGTAGGCCGAAAGGTCCTGCCAGACAAGAAAGCCCAGTCCGCCGCTGATGATGAGCAGTGAAATAACAGCCAAAACGTACGGATTGCTCTGATAAGGAATAACGCTGCCGCCCGGCATGACGCGGCCCAGGATATCGAACCCCGCGTTGCAGAACGACGAGATGGAAATGAACACCGAGATGAAAATACCATCCGCACCGAACTGAGGGACGAACACAAGAGCAAGCAGCGCCGCACCGATGGCCTCGAAAACAAAGGCGACCTTCATAACGAACTGCAGCAGCGCCCGGGCCTGGCTGGCGTCCGAAAGGTTGATGCTCTCGCTGGCAAGGCGAAGGCTTTTGAAGCCCAGCCGACGCCCGACGGCAATGTTGAAAAATGTGGTAAGCGTTACCAGCCCCAGCCCGCCCACCTGAATGAGCAGCAGGATGACTACTTGGCCGAACGTGGAGAATTGCGTGTAGGTGTCAAATACCACAAGGCCCGTCACGCAGGTGGCGGAGGTAGCGGTGAACATGGCGTCCAGCATGTCCAGCATCTGTCCGTCCCGGTTGGAGACGGGCAGCATCAGCAGCAGCGTGCCGCACAGGATAACGGCAAGAAAGCTGCTGACGATCAACCGGGTAGGGTTGGTGTTTTTGCGCCGGGCGTTGTGGGAAAGCGCCTCGGCCAGAGAAAACCCCTTCAACAGAACACCTCATTTTGCGTGTTTGCATAGAATAATAGGTTATTAACAGGAACCGCCTGTTTTTTTGCATGCTATTAATATACACTACCTCCGGACCAAATACAACCGCCAAAGGCGGAGGAAATGAACAAAAGCCGATTTCGCAGCGCGGGCTTGCAATTTTTTTACCCTGCCTTTATAATGGAATAGCTGCAGAAATGCGGCGGTTTTGTCTCCGTAGCTCAGTTGGATAGAGCGAACGCCTCCTAAGCGTTAGGCCGCTGGTTCGATTCCAGTCGGGGACACCATGCCGGATACGGTTGTCCGTGCGGAAAGCCGGAGGGTGCTTTGAATGCGGCCTCCGGCTTTGCTGTATCCTTTGGAGGCATGCATCCTGTACATCGCCCGGCGGCGGGGGCAAGGTGGCATTGCCCGATGACGCCGTCTCCTGTCATTGCGACAACCTGGCCCGCCGCCTTGTATGCGCGCACGATGCGAAGCTTGTGGGCGGGGGAAACGCGGGCGTAAACAGAGACGCGCATGCACCGCGCGGCAAGCTCCGAATCGGACAGCGCGTCCAGCTCCGTGCCCGAGAGCACGCCGTCCCCCGCGCGGGCGATGCCCACGTCCCGGGCAATGGCCAGCGCTGTTTCCTTGTAATCTCCGGTGATCATCACAGGCTTGATGCCGGCCTCGCGGCACCGCTGTACGGCGGGGCGCACCTCGGGCCGGGGCGGGTCCAGCATGCCCATCAGGCCCAAAAAGCACAGCTTTTCCTCCCCGGCGGCGGGGGTGCTGCTTTCCGCGAAGCCCAGCACGCGCAGCGCTTCGCCCGCCATGCGGGCACAGGCGGCGTTGATATCGGCGCGGTCCCGCGGGGCCAGCAGCCGCGGACCTGCGGGGGTTGCGATATGCGTACAGCGGGCCAGCAGCATATCGGGCGCGCCCTTGCACAGCAGGCGTGCGCCGCCGGGGCCGCTCACGGTCACGCTCATGCGTTTGCGTGCGGCGTCGAATGGGTTTTCGCCCGTGACGGTATATTGCTGCAGCAGCGCCTCTTTTGTTACGCCGGCCTTGGCGGCGGCCACCAGCACGGCAACCTCGGTCGGGTCGCCCATCACGTCGTAGCCGTCTTTGGCGCGGGTAATGTGCGCGGTGGTGCACAGGGAGGCGGCCTCGCACAGTCTTCCCAGCGCCGCGTCCCGCGCGGCCTGTACGGGGCGGCCGTTTTCCTCCACGGCGCCCTGCGCTCTGTAGCCGCTGCCCGAGACGTTCAGCGTGCGTCCGGGCACCCAGATGCGCTGTACTGTCATTTTGTTCTGCGTGATGGTGCCGGTTTTGTCTGTGCAGATAACGCCTGCGCAGCCCAGTGTTTCCACAGCGTGCAGCTTGCGGATGACGGCGCCGCGCCGCAAAATGCGGTTGACGCTGAGCGCCAGCGTGATGGTTACGATGGCGGGCAGGCCCTCGGGGATGGCGGCTACGGCGAGGGAGATGCCTGTGAGAAGCATCTCCAGAAAATCGTTGCCCTGCAAAAAGCCCAGAAAGCCGACGGCCAGACAGATGGTGACGCAGGCCACGGCCACGAACCGTCCCAGCTGTTTGAGCTTGAGCTGCAGGGGGGTGGGCTCCTCGCCGGCGGTTTCCATCATCCCGGCGATCTTTCCCATCTCGGTCTCCATGCCGGTGGCCGTCACCACGCCTTCGCCCCGGCCCGTCATCACAATGCAGCCCATGTACAGCCTGTCTCCGGGCTGTTTTGCGGCGGGAAGGCTTTCGCCCGTGAGCATGGCCTCGTTGCACGATATCTGCACGCCGGTCTGCAGCGTGCAGTCCGCCGCCACCTTATCGCCCGCTTCGAACAGCAGCACGTCGCCGGGCACCACGGTGCGCGCGCCGACCTCCAGCTCCCTGCCGCCGCGGCGCACGCGCGCCGTGGGCGCCGAAAGCTCTTTCAGCGCTTCCAGCGTTTTTTCCGTGCGGTATTCCTGCAAAAAGCCCATGGTGGCGTTCATCAGCACGATGATTATTATGGTAATGGCCTCCGTGCCCTCGCCCATCAGCACGGAGACGAGCGTGGCGGCCGCCAGGATCAGGATCATCAGGTCCTTGAACTGCGAGAAGAACATGGCGGCCACGCTGGCTCCCTTTTTCCCGCGCAGGCGGTTTTCGCCCACTTTCGCAAGGCGGGCTTTTGCCTCGGCTTCGGACAAGCCCGCGGATGTGTTTTGCAGCATGCGTTTCTCCCCTTTTTTGATTTGGGCAAAGAGGCCCATGATTGCTAAAACTTATGAAAAAATGCGCCGCGCTATGCCGGACGAAAATTTTTCTGAAAATTTCTCCCGATTTTGCAGACAAATCGGCCGCTGTCTCGTATTATAGGCATGGAATGAAAAAAACATGGAATTTACCGGGCTTCGGCCCTTTAAAGGAGATGAACCCCAAATGGTGACTTTGATTCTGACACGGATCGTTTTTGTGCTGAGCATCCCGCTTTGCCTGTACGCCGTTTATTTCGGTGTGGTCGCACTGTTCGGCCTGCGCAAAAAACTGCCTGCGGCGCCCCAGGCGAAGCCTGAAAAACGCTTTGCACTTGTGGTGGCGGCACGCAACGAGGCGGCGGTGATTGGCCATCTGGTGGACAGCCTGTATGGGCAGGATTATCCCCGCGAGCTGTATGAGGTGATCGTCGCGCCCAACAACTGCACCGACGACACCGAGGCAGTGGCTGCCGGGCGCGGCGCGCGCATTTTCCGTCCGGAGGGAGTCATCCGCAGCAAGGGCGAGGTGCTCACCCAGGTGGTGGATAAAATCGTGCTGGCGGAGGAGTTCGATGCCATGTGCGTTTTTGATGCGGACAATCTGGTGGACGGCCAGTTCCTGGCGCGTATGAACGATGCGCTGGTGAGCGGCGCACAGGTGGCGCAGGGTTTCCGCGACAGCAAGAATCCCGAACAGAGCGCGATCTCCGGCTGTTATTCTATCTGCTACTGGATGCTGAACCGTTTCTACAATGGTGCGCGCAGCGCGCTGCACCTCTCCGCGCTGGTGAACGGAAGCGGCTTTGCCGTTGCCACTGCGCTGCTGCGCCGTTTGGGCGGCTGGCACACGGTTACCATGACAGAGGATTATGAATTCAGCGCCCAGTGCGCCATGCTGGGCGAACGTGTGCACTTTGTGCCCGAGGCCCTCATCTATGACGAGCAGCCCCTTACATTCCGCCAGAGCTGGAAGCAGCGCCGCCGCTGGACGACCGGCAGCCTGCAGGGGCTGCAGAATTACGGCCACGGCCTGTTCAGCAGCTTTGTACTGCACGGCAGCTTGATCTGTCTGGACATGTACCTCACGTTCCTCGTGCCGATGGTGCAGCTTGCCAGCGTAGTGCTGGGGCTCGCGGGGCTGGTGCTCACGCTGTTGGGCAGCGGCATCACCTTTGGCGGCATCATGCTGCACGGCATGATGCTGGCGGCGCTGATGACGGCCGGCGGCTTTGTGGCGAGCGTGGTGGGCTCGGCGGTATTCGCCGCGTTCACCGTGGCGCTGAAGAATGAATCGCTTTCCGGCATGGCCAAGGGCATTCTGGCTTACTGGGTGTTCCTGATGAGCCAGATGGTGCTCACGCTGCTGAGCTTTGTGAAAAAGCAGGAAAAATGGGAACCCATCGCGCATACCAGCGCAAAGAGGCTGGAGGACATGCGCACCGCCTGAGACGGGCGGCGGCCGTCTCAGACCATCGGGATGGGCTTTTATTGCGGAGCAGGAGCAATGGAAAAACGCGGGACACGGCCTTTGGCTGTGTCCCGCGTTTCAGACCGTCAAAAAATGCAAAGAAGGAAAAGAAGCGTCCGGGGAAAAAGTTTGAAAAAGGGGTGGTGAACCCCTTTTTCATTTAAAATAACCCCGCGCCGTGCGCGGCGAACGGGGCCGCAGGCCCTGTTCGTAGGCAGCTTGGCGCAAAAGCGAAGCTTTTTCACCAAGCTGAAACGAGGGACACGGCCTTTGGCTGTGTCCCTCGTTTTTTGTGTTTTGAACAGAGCGCGTTCAGTCCGGCGCATGCAGGCCGGACAGCTCCGCGTAGGTGAACAGGCGCGGCAGCGTGCGGACGGCATAGCACAGGTCTTCCATCACGCAGGACAGATGCTCCGGCGCAAGTTCCGCCGCGGTAAAATAGTCCGCAACGGCCTGGGCGGCGCGGATGTCCGCAAACAGCGCCGCCGTCTGTTCGCCGGACGGCAGGCGAACGCCAAAGGCCGCTCCATGAGAATAACACTCGTATACAGGGGCTTCCAGGTTCATTGTTCCGAGTTCCTCCTCCGTGTTGATATCTTCTGATATAGGTATCATCATACGGAGTTTCCTTTTTTTGTCAATTATTAAGGCGAAATTTGACGAATCCGCTTGCATAATTAACCGTTTGCGGTTAAAGTGGAACGGGGAGGTGCAGCAGATGAACCTGGCCAAACGCATGGCTTACCTGAAAAAACGAGACGGCCTGACGACAGAAATGCTGTCCCAGCGTTCCGGCGTAGCGACGGGAACGTTGAATAAGCTGCTGAATGGGGCGACCCGGCGTCCCGCCCTGGAGACGATGGAGCGTGTGGCGCGGGCGTTCGGCGTGCCTGTGCGCTATTTTACCGATGCGGCTGTTTTGGGCACTGAATTCGAGGTGGGCGCATATGTGGAGGAACAGGGGATGTTTGCCATCAGCGCCCGGGAGCGAGACATGCTGGAGATGCTGCGGGAGCTTAGCACCTATGAGCGCGATTTTTTCACAAAAACACTGGAGACAATGTATGAGATGCGCGCGGAGCATAGGGAAGGCGGCCCGACGCGGGAGCTGTTCTGCTATCTGCCGTCTTTTCCGATGGACAGCGCTGTGTCCATTGGGACGATGACGGCGCAGCGCATCCGGGTGCGCGATTGTCCGGCCGCCCGTGAGGCCGATTTTGCCGTGGCGATGTGGAGCGCGGCGCTGGAACCCCTGTATCCCCAGGGCACTGTGCTGGGGGTGCGGCGGGGGCGGGCGCTCCATGGTGAGATCGGTGTTTTTGCGCTGGGAGAAGCGAGCTATGTCCGCCGCCTGTATCAGGCGCGGGGCCTGTGCCGCCTGGACACGATCAACCGCAGCGTATCCAACGTTACGGTGCGCGCGGGAGACGTACTGCGGTGTATCGGCGTTGTCACCGGCGTGCTCCAGGCGGATACGGGCATAGAGCTTCCGTGACGGATATGATAAAATGAACGCACACCGGCCGCCTGCGCGGCCGGCAAAACACGGGAAAGAGCGGGGAGGCACGGCGTATGATACAACAGACATTGTTTGGGGAAACAGACACGGGGCGGCCGCTGGCCAGCAGGATGCGCCCGCGAACCCTGGAGGAATTTGAGGGCCAGAGGCATCTTCTGGGCGAGGGCAAGGTGCTGCGCCAGCTCATAGACGGCGACCGTGTGCCCTCCATGGTGTTCTGGGGGCCGCCTGGCGTGGGCAAAACGACGCTTGCGCGCATCATCGCCAACAGGACGAAGGCAAATTTCATTGATTTCAGCGCCGTGACAAGCGGTATCAAAGAGATCAAGGAAGTGATGCAGACGGCCGAGGCGAACCGCCGCTTCGGCGAACAGACCATCCTGTTCGTGGACGAGATCCACCGCTTCAACAAAGCGCAGCAGGATGCGTTTCTGCCCTTTGTGGAAAAGGGAAGCATCATCCTCATCGGCGCCACCACGGAAAACCCTTCGTTCGAGATCAACTCGGCGCTTTTGTCCCGGTGCAAGGTGTTTGTGCTGCACGGTCTTTCGGCCGGGGAGCTTACGGAGCTGCTGCGCCGGGCGCTGACAGACCCGCGCGGCTTCGGCGGCAGGCGGGTGGAGCTGGCAGAGGGCATGCTGGAGATGATCGCCAATTTTGCCAACGGGGACGCGCGCACGGCGCTGAATACGTTGGAGATGGTGGTGCTCAACGGTGACATCCTGCCCGACGGAAGCACCGTTGTGCCCATGGAAACGCTGGAGCAGTGTATATCAAAAAAATCTCTTTTGTATGATAAGCACGGCGAGGAGCACTACAATCTTATCTCAGCGCTGCACAAATCCATGCGCAACAGCGACCCGGACGCTGCGGTATACTGGTTGGCCCGGATGCTGGAGGCGGGGGAGGACCCGCTGTATGTGGCGCGCCGCCTGGTGCGCTTTGCCAGCGAAGATGTGGGCCTGGCCGACAGCCGTGCGCTGGAGATCTGCGTGGCGGCATATCAGGCGTGCCACTTTTTGGGTATGCCGGAGTGTACGGTACATCTGACGCATGCGGCGGTGTACCTTTCCGCCGCACCCAAATCCAATGCGCTGTACAAAGCTTACGAGACCGCAAAAAAGGACGCTCTGGAAATGCTGGACGAGCCGGTGCCGCTGGTCATCCGCAACGCGCCCACACGTTTGATGAAAGAGCTGCACTACGGTGAGGGGTACCAGTATGCCCACGACGCACAGGACAAGCTAACGGATATGCAGTGTCTGCCGGATTCTTTGCAGGGCCGGCACTACTATGTGCCCACGGAGCAGGGCAGCGAAGCCCGTGTGGCCGGGCGGCTGGCACAGATCGAAGCCTGGCGCGCCGCGCACCGCAAGCCCCGGGAAAAAGAATAAGAAGAATGAAACGCCCCGCGCCGTTTGTATACCGGCGCGGGGCGTTTTCCGCACACAGGACCGCCGGGCATATCCCACAGCGTCGGTGCATACCGTTTAACAAAACACCGGAAAAGGGGACGTGCCGCATGGAACCGCAGGAGACAGCGAAGCGGGAGACTGAGCCTGAGGAGGAAGCGCGCAGGCTGCGCTTCAATGAGCTTTGGCTGCAGGTCATTGAGCGTTCCGAACAGCGCGCCGCGCAGGCTCCCTGACGCGACGGACCCGCACCGGCAGAGGGAGGGGGATGGATATGCAGAGCAGGGCCGCGGGCGATGCGCCGCGCGCCGCCATTTACTGCCGCCTGTCGGAGGAGGACGCGGACAAGGCAGACCCCGGGCAGGACAGCCGCAGCATCCAGAACCAGAAGTCCATGCTGGTACGGTACGCGGTAGAGCAAGGCTGGCAGATATACAATATTTACAGCGACGACGATTATACGGGCAGCGACAGGGAACGCCCCCAGTTCAACCGTTTGCTGGAGGATGCGCGCAGGGGCTGCTTCGACATCGTGCTGTGCAAAAGCCAGAGCCGCTTCACCCGCGAGATGGAGCTGGTGGAAAAATACATCCACGGCCTGTTCGTGGAATGGAACGTGCGCTTTGTGGGCTATGCCGACAACGCCGACACCGCAAATCGTGGCAACAAAAAGGCCAGGCAGATCAATGGGCTGGTGAACGAATGGTATCTGGAGGATATGTCCCAGAATATCCGCACCGTGCTGGACGCAAAGCGGCGGCAGGGGGAGTTCGTGGGCAGCTTTGCCTCTTACGGATACCGGAAGGACCCGCAGGACAAACACCGCCTGCTTGTGGACGAGCCGGCGGCGGCGGTGGTGCGGCGCATCTATGCGCTGTACCTTTCCGGCTGGGGCGCTTCACGCATTGCGGCACAGCTCAACCGGGAACAGGTGCCGAATCCAAGCGCATACAAAAAGCAGAACAACCCGGCTTTCAACCGGGGCCGCTCCACCGCGCTGGCAGAGCTTTGGAGCGATTCCACGGTGCTGGGCATCCTGAAAAAGCAGGTGTACACAGGAACCACTGTGCAGCATGTCAACGAGAAAATCAGCTACAAAAGCAAGCGACTGCGCCGCTTGCCGCCCGAGCGCCGGGCCGTGGTGCAGGGAACCCATGCGGCGGTCATCGACACGGAAACATGGGAGGCCGTTCAGCGGAAGCTGGCGGAGGGGGGAGCGGAGCAGCGCAGGGAAGGCAGGCGGGACGCGCTGGCGGGAAAATGCCGCTGCGCGCTGTGCGGCGGAAAGCTGCAAAGCAAATACGGCCGTGCGGGAAAATACCTGCGGTGCCGCACCCACGCTGTGGCCCCGGAGCGCTGCCCGGGTGTGAGCATCCGGCGGGACGAGGCCGCGCAGTGTGTGCTGGAGGCGCTGCAGGACTGCATGGCGCGGTATCTGGACCGGGAATATCTGGCGCGGCATCTGCGTCCGCCGGAGGCTGCGGCGCACAGGCAGGAACAGCTGGCGCTGCGCGCCGCCCGGCTGGAGCAGGCGCTGGCACGCCAGCGCGCCTGCCGCAAAGCGCTGTATGAGGACCGCGTGGACGGCGCTGTCACGGCTGCACAGTTCGCGGAGCTGAGCGCTGCGTTTGAGGCGGAGATCGCCCGATTGGGAAAAGAGCTGGCGGCGGCGGAGCGGGAACGCGGTGCGGCGGCGGAGCAGGCGGCGCAGTGCGTGACGGCGGAGCAGCTGGTGAAAAAATATGCCCGGGCCGATGTGCTGACGGACGAGATGGCCGAATGTATGGTGGAGGCCGTGCTGGTGGGCAGGCCGGAGCGCCAGCGCAGGCCCGTTCCGCTGGAGATACGCTGGAGGTTTTGACCCGCGCAGCGCGGACGCAGCGGGGGAGAGTACATATGCCGTCCCGCCAGGTGGCATTCCCCAATGACGGCAGACGGCGTCAATGACGCTCCGGCCGTAAAAGAGGCGGATATCGGCGTCGCCATGGGGATCACGGGGACGGACGTGACGAAGGAGGCTTCGGGCGTCGTCATCCTGGACGATAATTTCGCAACCATTGTGGCCGCCGTCGAGGAGGGCCGCGTCATCTACCAGAACATCCGCCGGTTCATCCGGTTCCTGCTCACTTCCAATTTGGGCGAGGTGCTGGGAATGCTGTTCGGCATGCTGCTGCATCTGCCCGTGACGCTGCTGCCCATCCAGATCCTGTTGGTGAACCTGTTCACCGACGGCCTGCCCGCCATCGCGCTGGGCATGGAGCCGCCGGCCCGCGACATTATGAAGCGCAAGCCGCGCCCAAAAACGGAGGGATTGTTCGCCCACGGGCTGGCGCGCACCATCGTCATACGCGGCATGATGCTGGGCATGGCCTCCTGCGGGGCATACTGGGCCGTTCTGGCCACCAGCGGAGACCTGATCGTTGCCCGCAGCGCGTGCTTTTTGACCATTGTGTTTTCCCAGATGCTACATATTTTTGAATGCAGGGGAGAGGGGCTGGATTTCCGTGGCAACCCGGCGCTGCTGGCGGCGGCATTTACCTCCGTGGCCGCAACGGTAGTCAGCGTGTATCTGCCCATGGTCCAAGGCTTTTTCGGCACGGCGGCCGTGCTGGGCGCGGACCTTGTGCCTGTTGCCATTGCGGTGCTGGCGGGGCCGGTCATCATGGCCGTGCTGCGGCGCGTCAAAAAGCTGTTCCTGTAAAAAAGCATCGGAGCGCGCCGGACGAATTCTTCGTCCGGCGCGCTTTTTCGTGTACAGAGTGTTTTTCCCGTGTTTATTTCCCTGTTTCCGTGCGAATACTAACAAAAACGGAACATTGCGCATACAGTGGCGGGAGGGCGTTTGCCAGGCCGCGGGCGCAAGGGAGGGAACCACTTTGGAAAAATTCATCAAATGGAGCTGCTTTATCACGTCCGGATGCGTGGTGATCGTATTTATCTTCGCATTGTACATCGGCACGCTTCTGCCCGACACCTTTCTTGTGACGGCGGGCGGGGACATTGCCATTGCGGGCATGCCGTTCGTGCGCGCGGCCGCGGCCGCATCCACAGGCGAGGTGGCGGGCCTTTCGGGGGGCTCGTCCTATAACGCGGACCTTACCATCGCGGGAATCGTGCCGGTAAAGACCGTGCGCGCGCAGGTGGTGGAGCGGCGTGTGGTACAGGTGTGCGGTACGCCCTTCGGCATCAAAATGTTCGCCAACGGCGCGATGGTAGTAGGCTTCAGCGATATTTACACGTCCACGGGGTATCAGAATCCGGCCAAAACGGCCGGCCTGCGCATGGGCGACGTTATTACCTCCATCGCGGGGAGGGACACCAAAACAAATGAGGATGTGGCGGCGGCGCTGCAGGGACTGGCGGGCGCGCCCGCCGAGGTGGTCTATGTGCGGGACGGCGTGGAGAAATCCGTGCTGCTTACCGCTGTGAAGGATTCCACCACCGACAGTTGGCGCACAGGCATGTGGGTGCGGGATTCCTCCGCAGGCATCGGCACGCTCACTTTTGTGGACAACACCACGGGCACTTTCGCGGGTTTGGGGCATTCCATCCACGATGTGGATACGGGCACCACGATTTCGCTGCTCAAGGGCGAGATCGTGCCGGTGGAGATCACGGGCGCGGTGGCGGGCAGCGCGGGCAGCCCCGGCGAGCTGAAAGGCCGTTTCCTTACCAGCGTATCGACGGGGACCATCACCGTGAACGGCGAGACCGGCGTTTACGGCAGTGTGAAAAGCTATATGAAAGGCATTGAAGCCGAGGCCGCTCTGGCGCAGGAGGTCAAGACCGGAGATGCGGAGATCATTACGACCATTGAAGGCCAGGAGCCGAAGCGTTATACCGCCGTCATTGAAAAAATCGCTCTTTCGTCTGACAATCCCAACCGCAACATGGTGGTGCGCGTGACAGACCCCCGCCTGCTCACCGCCACAGGCGGCATCGTGCAGGGCATGAGCGGCAGCCCCATCCTGCAGGACGGCCGGTTGGTGGGCGCGGTGACGCATGTGCTGGTAAACGACCCCACCCGGGGCTACGGCATTTTTGCGGAAAATATGGTGCAGTCTGCAGATGCGGCGGCCCAGCGCGAGGCGGCGTAAAAAAGCGCGAAAAAGCCCGGGATGTGCGGTGCTGCGCGTTTTTGGGCCGGAAACAGCGGCTTTTGCCAAACCACTGTATTTTGTGTCGAAACAGATTTTTCTTACCAAATATGGAAATTTTTTCATGGAAACTGTTGCATTATATGGGAATATATGGTAGAATTTAGGTCGTTGAGGAAATGAGCGGGAAACCCTCGAACCTGAGAGAAATAACCATATGGAGGAACGAAAAAATGGAACAAGTTAAACTGCTGATGACGGAATTATCCCCGGAGCTTACCAGGCTGTGCGCCGAGACGCTGGCGGCGCAGGACATCGCGGTGACAGTGTGTGAAAAGGACGGTGCGAAGGCGCTGGCGGCCCTTTCGGCGGAAAAGCCGGATGCCGTGCTGCTGGATGCGTTCATGCCTGGCCTGGACGCGCTGACGGTAAAACAGCGGTACGACGAAGCAGGCGGCGGAAAGACCGTGTTTTTCGTCACCGGCAGTTTCACGGACGATGCGCTGGAAAGCGAAATGATGAAAAAAGGCTTTTCGTTCTACTTCCAAAAACCCTTTGACCCCGAGGTGCTGGCGGCGCGTGCCCGCACGGCGGCGGGCCGCCATGCGGCTGCACAGCCTGTGGTGGACGACGAGTGCACCGTGACGGAGATCCTGCACCAGATCGGCGTGCCTGCGCACATCAAGGGCTACCAGTTCCTGCGGGACGCCATCCTGATGACAATGGAAAACCAGGATTATATCAACAGCGTTACAAAGCGCCTGTATCCGGAGATCGCAAAGCGCAACGGCACCACGGCCAGCCGTGTGGAGCGGGCCATCCGCCACGCCATTGAGGTGGCGTGGGACCGCGGCGATGTGGACACGCTGAACAGCTATTTCGGCTATACGATCCACAACCTGCGGGGCAAGCCGACGAATTCGGAATTCATCGCCATGATAGCGGACAAGATGCGGCTGGACAAAAAGAGCCACCGCACGGCGTGAAAACGGTTTGACACAGCCGTTTTTGAAGCACAGCGAGAAACGGCGGCAAATGCGGTTATACAAGATTTACGGCCGTGAGCCAACATTCAAAACGATAAACTGTTTTTGACAGAACCTATAAACTCCTTGATTTATTGGGTGTGGACCGCCCTGTAATGAGAGGAGTTTTTTGTTGCGTTGCAAAAGGGTGAGAATTTGAGGCGAAAAAAGGACGTGCCGCAGATGCGACACGTCTTTTTTATTCTCTCATTCTCTTTTTTACAGCGGCGGCAACATCGGCTATAAGATGCAATTCCTGCATTGTGCAACCGTCCAGACAGGCTGCAATTTGGTTTTTTAGCTCTTGGGTGGAATGGTTCAAGCTGTCGCACAAAAGGTCATTAGAGGTCACGTTAAGAGCGTTTGCTATTGCAACAAGCGTTTCGATACTGGTTTTTATTTTACCTCGTTCAATATGGGAAAGGTTGGTAGCAGTAATGTCGGCAAGCTCTGCCAATTTTTCCTGCGATAGCTTTTGCGATTTTCGCGTTTGGGCAATCCGCTCTCCAAGACGTTTATAATCGACCATTTCACACCTCCATTTTCCTTTATTTAATTGTAAATCCGATTTTGAAATGTTATAATCGAATAAGAATCCTAAAAGGATTCATGATTAATAATATTGTGGGAGGAATAATCATGGAGACAAACGAAAAAACAATTGTTCCACAACATGCAGGTACAAAGAGGAAATGGAGAATAGGGTGCGTGGTTATTATAACTGCTCTAGTTGTTTTGGGGGTGGTCGCAGGAGTGGTATTCACTCGACAGCAAGAGCAACATCGCCAGGAGATGTTGACCACTCTTTTGTCGAAAATCTTACAAGGAGAGTTTGCCGAAGCAGAAGAGATATATTGCTCATTAAACGAAAAAACGCGGCAATTTGTTCAAAGTGAAGTGAAACAAAGCTTAATGCGGGAGGGCTTTAATTGGTTTGTTGCTCAAAGCGATTTGATATCAGAAGTTAAGTCGACCACTCCATTTGATAAAGTACACGAACTGAAAAGTTTAGCGTCTGCTGTTGGTGCACAGCAGCTGACTCCCTTAATTGATAAGGCTCTGGAATTGGAAAAATTTGTACCCTCGGCATCATTCAGAGAAGTATTAGAAAATGATGATACTGTTGAATCATACAAACATTTTGAAGTGGCAGTGAAACTATATAACAACGGTTTGGCGGACACAGGCTATATAGCAGAGGCTTTGTATGCGTGTGCAGATAGCTGTATGCAGACAGTACAGAAAGTTGAAGAGATGGGATTAGAAGGATACCGTATGCAAGAACTGTATGATTTTTACAAGCAGTCAGCTGAGAGCTATATGATTTTTGCTCAAGGGTTCAAAGACAGTGATTCGGCATTGTTGGAACAGGGGAAAAGTGCTGTGAAAGAGTATCTGCAAGGACAAATATTATTGCTGGAGGACGCAAAAGATATGACGGAAAACATAAGAAATATACTCGAGGATATGCTTATAATGATTGAAGAATATTGATGTTTTCAGAGCTTAGGGTGTCTTGAGAGTTTTCTAAATAGTGTCTACACAAGATCAGGTCAAAACAGTACACCAAATAGCAATGCAACGAATTTGCACAGCAGCCAGAAAAGATGTTGTAGTTTTTGCATATCGAGTAGCAATGCCTCGCCAACGTTTCAGGTGCAAAAAA
>NZ_JAFOIN010000019.1:0-3472 GCF_017421385.1 Ruthenibacterium sp.
AACAAACGGCAAAAGGAATACTATAAAGAAAAAACCAGATATTGGATCACAACAATCGATGACTTTGAGGATACACCGTATACATGTGCTGTGATTGATGAAACCTGCCGCTTGATAAAATTGATAGAAGCCCACCCGGAACTGGCGGAGGAAGAATATGTTCCCAGCGAGGAATTTTTGGAACAGGCAAAAGTGGAAGAAGGCTATTCATTCTATTCGATTCCCAGTTTGGATGCACGCTATGGGTTGTTGAAAAACTCAGAGCAGTTGAAAGAATTAAAAGAAGTGATTTCATTTTATAAACTGCACACTCCCCAATCTTATGACCCATATCCGCGCGAGACGGCGCAGGCTGTAATCGCGGAAGCCGCACGTCTTGAACGCTTGCTGCAAGAGCATCCGGAACAGGCGGAGGAGACCTATATTCCCCCGGAAGAATACCTGGCGCAAATCAAAGGCACCATGTTCTGGTAAAACAAAATATCCCCGAAAACGCAAGGCCGCAGCGGTGCAAACCGCTGCGGCTTTTTTGCTGCTTTTTTGCCTGTTTTCTTTTGGAAAATTCCGGAAAAACGGACTTGCGAAGGCGTACAATGATTACAGGATAAGGTGGGCGCACGGGCTTGCGCTTATCCGAAATTCGCAGGCAACGCGGAAAAATCCAACCGCTTTCCAAGCGTAAAAAGGGGTGCCCGGAGGTGAGCGCCGCCAGCGGCGGATACAGCGAACCGGAAGGGCTGGGGTGCGAGCGCGGGACCACATTTGAGCAAAGCGAAAATGGGGCAGCGAGCACGTTGCCCCCGGCGGGGGCAACGACCGGCCAGCGCGGTTTCGCCGCAGGAGAAATGGAGCCGAATGGCGACAAGCGCTGGGCAGCAGCGAGGAGCCGCACGAGCATGCGCCGCATGCGACGGAGGCGACCGCTGCAACCGGGGCGACGCTTCAAAGGGCACACAAAAAAAATTCGCTTTCCAAGCGTAAAAAGGAGCAACCATGGAAGAAATGAACACCATCGAAATGCAGGCGCAGGAGAGCGCCGCAGGGACCGCCGGATATGCGGAAAGCACGGCGCCGGCCGGGCCGGAGGCTCCGCAGGGGGACCTGGGCGGCGCGGACAACGAAGGGACGGGCGCGCGGCGGCAGACACCGGAGGAAAACGCCCGTTTTGCCGCCATGCGCCGCCGGCAGGAGGCGCAGCAGCGGGAGGAACGGCTTTTTCACGAGCTGGTGGGCGACGCGCGCAACCCGGAAACCGGAATGCCGTTTGCGTCCAAGGCGGAATTTGTCGCGTGGCGCGACGGGGCGGCGGGCCGCGGACGCGCGCAGGCCGCGCCAGTGGAGCCGGAGGCCCTCGCGCGGCTTGAGGCACAGCTCCGCCAACAGTTCAGAGCCACGGACCCGGAGTTCCTGGCGCAGGCCGCGGAGCTGAAGAAGGCCCATGACAGGGAGGCGCAGGCGCAGTTTTCAAACGATTTGAAAACCATCCGCGCGGCTTACCCGGACGAAAAGGCCCAAAAGGTAGAGGAGCTTGGCATTGAGTTCCTCAAGCTGTGCGCCGGCGGCATATCGCCGCTTGTGGCGTACGAGGCCATCCGGAACGAGAAAGCGCGCAGCGCGGCGAACCCGCCCAGCATGGGCGATGTGAAAACCTCGCCCACAACGGAAAAGGAGTTTTTCACGCGCGCGGAGGTGGCGGCTATGGACCAGGCGACGGTAAGCCGGTATTTCGACAAGATCCGAAAATCACAGCAATACTGGAAATAACGAAAGGAGAAACGACGAAGCATGGCATATGAGAATTTTATTCCCACCGTATGGGCGGAGGCGATCAACCGGGAGCTGGAAAAGGCGCTTGTGTACGCGGAGGGCTGCAACCGCCAATACGACGGTGAAGTAAAAGCGATGGGCGACACGGTGCGCATTCTTGGCGTGGGCAGGCCCACCATTACCACAACCACCGACAAGGCGATCACGCTGAGCGCCCCGGAAAGCGTGGAGGACAGCAGCGTGACGCTTGCCGTCCGGCAGATCAGCTATTTTAACTACAAGGTGGATGATATCGACAAGCGGCAGGCTGTGGGCGGCGTGATGGAGGCGCTGAACAAGGAGGCGACTTACGGCCTTGCGGACGAGATGGACAAGCACATTGCCGGTATGGCGGCAACGCGCGAGGCGGTGAAGTACGCGGCCAGCGCGACGGCTATCACAAAAGACAACGTGCTGGGAGAGATCGACAAGGCGCTGGAAAAGCTGTACGGCAACAACGTGCGGCCCAACGGCAAAATCATGATGGAGGTGCCGCCCTGGTTCTACATGCGCCTGAAGCAGGCATACACGGCGCTGGACACCGACAACAGCAAAATGCTGGAGAACGGCCGCGTGGGCAAGTACGGCAACGTTATTGTAAAGATGAGCAACAACGTCGCCGTGGATTCCAGCGCAAACAGCCTTATTACGGTGCACACGGACAAGGCAGTGGCGTTTGTGAACCCGATGACGCACGTGGAGGCGTACCGCCCGGAGAAGGGCTTCTCCGACGCGGTGAAGGGCTTTGTGCTGTATCAGGCGAAAATCGTGCGGCCCAAGGAGCTTGTGGTGCTGAACTGCAAGGCCGGGGCTTAATGGAAAGGAGTTTTGAAACATGGCTGCAACTGCAATTGCTTTGACAAAAATCCCCCTGAACGGCGGGGTGGAGCTGCCCGCCGCGGCTGCGCTGGACGGCACGGCCGGGGCGGAGATTCAGTTTGACGGGCAGGACACGAAGATCGTGATTCTGATTGAGAACAGCGGCTCCGCCGCCGGGGACGTGACGTTCAAGGCCGGAAGCGGCATTCAGGGCGTCGCGGACCTTGTGGTGAACGTGGCGAACGGCAAGACCAAGGCCGTGGTGCTGGAATCCGGCGCGTTTAAAAAGGCGGGCAAGGTATATGTAACGGGCGCCGCGACCATGAAGGCGGCGGCGCTGCTGCTGCCGTAAGGGTGCCGAACGCCGCGCCCGCGCGGTGAAACAAAGCGAAAGGACGCCCCCGCCGGGAGGAATGCGAAAGCATGGCCCGGCAGGGGCATTTTTGCGCCGAAAAATGCGCCGAAAAAGAGGACGTACGCAGACGGAATGGAGGCAAGGCCGGGGTGCGAGCGCGGGGCCACATTTGAGCGAAGCGAAAATGGGGTAGCGAGCACGTTGCCCCCGGCGGGGGCAACGACCGGCCAGCCCGGTTTCGCCGCAGGCGAAATGCGACCGAACGGGAGCAAGGGCCGGGGTTTTGCCGTTGGGGCCCCGGCGCGGCGCAGCCGTGACGGGAACGGCAAAACAGCGGTGCGGGGTGGCGAAGCCATGGCCGCGAAGCGGACAACCGCACAGGGTGGTGTCGCGCAGCGAAATGCCGCGCGCGATTTTGCGCGGCAAACCCAAAAGGCGGGGCCGATGACCGGCCAGCCCGGTTTCGCCGCAGGCGAAATGCGACCGACCGGG
>NZ_JAFOIN010000020.1:0-75884 GCF_017421385.1 Ruthenibacterium sp.
CCACGCCGTAGCTCAGCAGCGCGCGCTGCAGCGTACGCACATTTTTGAAGTGGATCCCAGTGATATCCGCGTCGAAAGCGGCGGACGCATTGGCGGTGTTGTCGTCAATGAAAATGGATTCCGCTGCCGAAAGACCGTATTTGGCCAGAAGCGCATGGTAGATGCGCAGGTCGGGCTTGGCCAGCTTTACCTCACAGGAAGCAACTCCGCCGTCGAACAGCTGCCAGAATTTGCGCTGCTGCAGCATTTCCAGCACGTCCCAGGAAATATTAGAAAGGTAAAACACGCCGTATCCGCGCTTTTTCAACCGCTTGATGAGCTGCACGGTGTCGTCCTTGGTGCGCAGCATATCGTACCAGTCGTCCAGAATAACGCCCACCTCAAAGGAACGGCGCAGAGCCGCGCCCTTTTCGCGCATGATGCGGTCGCCTTCCTCGCGGGTGAGCAGCCCGGCGTCCATCTGCAGCCATTCCTCGCTGCCGAAGGTAATGTCGTAGAGCTGGTCCTCCACACGTTCGTTCATGAAATGGTCGACGAGGAATTCGCGAGGGTCAAAATCCACCACGACGCCGCCCAGATCAAAAATAATATTTTTATACAAAACGTTCACCTGTCCTGTGCGGGGGAACGCGTTCCCCTGGATTCTGCGCGCCTTATCCGGGGCGCCCGCCGCCGCGCGCGTGGACGGCCGGGACCCAAAAAGCGGCTTTCGGCAGCTTTTTCACTATTATACAACATTTTTTGCGGTATAGAAAGGGCTTCGTTCGGAATAGGTATGGAATGCCGGCGTGTAGCCGGAGAAGGGAGGTTGTCGTTATGACAGTATATGAGCTGTGCGAACGGGACGTTGTAAATGTTACCACAGGCCAGAACCTTGGTAAAGTGGATGATATTTCCTTCGAGCCGGAGACGGCCAGCATCACGGGCGTTATCCTGTACGGGCGGCTAAAGCTGTTCGGCCTGCTGGGCCGGGAGGAGGACACGGCCATCCCGTGGGGAGACATCGAAAAAATCGGGACGGATGTTCTTTTGGTGCGCACGGCGGTATCCGCGCCGCCCAGAAGCAGAAAAAAATTGTTTGGAGTGAAATAAAATGGGTTGACAAGGTGTTTTATAATAATGAAGTGGAAAACGTAAAGTTTTTGAAAAGCGGAAGCTTGGCATTTGAAAATCGGGAGGACGTTTGACGTGCAACAGATCGGACCCGGTGCGCAGCCCACGCGTTTTGCGAAGCTGCGCGCCTCTTTCTGGCTGAGCGCCGTATGGTCGGTGCTGGTGCCAACTGTTTTTTTTGTTACGATGGAGTGGATCCACCGCGGTACGCTGGGCGGCGATTTCTGGAGTGCCCGCGTGCAGCCGCATCCCTGGGGCTTTATTTTTGAGTGGCTGTTTTTGGTGCTGCTGTATGTGTTCATCAGCCAGCTTTCGGGCCTGCACTGGCTGGCCACGCTGCTTACGGGCATCATCAGCAACGTGCCGGGGACCGTCACCTATTTTAAGCTGGAGATGCGCGGCGAGCCGTTTCTGCCTTGGGATATCACCCAGGTAGGGGACTTTGCCGGCGTGGCCGGCAAGGTGGAGCTGGACATACAGCCCACGATGCTGTGGACGCTTGCAATTTTCCTTGTGCTTTTGGCAGCGAGCTGCTTTTTGCGCATGCCCTATAGAAAAGAGACGCGCTGGCGCTGGCGCATCGGCAGCGCGGCGGTTTCGGGCTTTTTGTGGTGCCTGCTGGTGTTCGGCGTATACCTGAACGCCTCCATGTGTGAATTTTTCGGCATTTATTCCGATATGTGGATGCAGGACCGTTATTACAAAAACTACGGCGTCATCACGGGGTTCATGACGAATCTGCAGGTGCTGGACATCGAAGCGCCGGAGAACTACTCTGAAAAATCGGTTCTGGAGCTGGCCGCCCGCGTGGAAGAGACGGCCGAAACGGCGAAGCCGCTGTATAAGGAATCCTACGCGGCCACGGCGGACGCGCCCGAGCAGCGGCCCAATATCATCTTTGTGATGAACGAATCGTTTTGGGATGCCTCCCGCCTGGAGGGCATATCCTATGACCGGGAGCTGACGCCCAATCTGACGGCGCTGAAAAACGAGGCGGCCTACGGCTACTGCTATACACCGTCTTTCGGCGGCGGAACCTGTGATGTGGAATTTGAGGCGCTGACGGGTTTTTCAGTGGAGCATCTGCCTGCGGGCAGCAAGCCCTATCAGCAGCATGTCACCCATGATATGTTTTCTCTGCCGCAGTATCTGCGGGCGCAGGGCTACGATACGCTGGCCGTGCACGGATACTACCGCAAGTTCTGGAGCCGCAACACTGCGTACCCCTACCTCGGCTTTAACGAGTTCATCGCCGCCGAGGATTTTGTGAACCCGCACACCCGCCGCGGCTTTATCTCGGACGCAGCCATGACGCAGCGCATTATTGAGGAATACGAAGCGCGGGACGGCGGCGCACCGCTTTTCATCCATGCGGTGACGATGCAAAACCACACGACCTACGACGCAAGCCGTTACGCGGCGGACGAACTGGTGAAGATCACGGAGCATCCCGGTCTTTCCACGCAGACGCTTTCCCAATTGCAGGATTTTGCAACGGGCGTGTATGAGGCGGACGCGGCGCTGGGCGCTCTGGTGGATTATTTCCGCAATGTGGACGAGCCCACCATCATCGTGTTTTGGGGCGACCATTTCAACCCCGTGGGCAAGGGCTACGAGCTGTTTGAAAAGACGGGCTATATCGAAAAGGGAGATACCGGAAGCCCGGACCTGCACCGCACGGACCTGCTGATCTGGAGCAACTACGGCGGCGCCTCCATCGACCTGGGCACCATCGCGGCCTATGATATCTCGCCTGTAATGCTGGACCTGTACGGCCTGGAAAAGCCGCTGCTGTTCGAGTATCTGACAGACAGCCTTTCGGTGATGCGTGCGCGCACCCGCGGTGTTACCGTGGAGACGGACGGCTCCTTCAGCGAGGAAATGACCGAGGCGCAGCGGCAGTGCTATGACGGCCACTGGCTGCTGCAGTATGACCTGATGTTCGGCAAGCCGTACCTGGAAGATTACACGCCGCAGGAATGAACGGCAAAAAAACGCGCTGTACAGCGAAAAACACTTGTAATCCGAGCGCGGGTATGGTATACTGATTCGGCAATACGCACGCATGTCTTTGGCGTCCGGTGCCTTCGGGTGGCGCGCCATGCAGGACATGCGGAGGAAAAAACAAATTTTAGGAGGACACAATTATGGCAGTAGTATCTATGAAACAGCTTCTTGAAGCCGGCGTGCATTTCGGTCATCAGACCCGCCGCTGGAACCCCAAAATGGCGAAGTATATCTTCACCGAGCGCAACGGCATTTATATCATCGACCTGCAGAAGACTGTGAAAAAGCTGGATGAGGCTTACAGCTTTGTGCGCGACACGGCCACCGCCGGCGGCAGCATTCTGTTCGTGGGCACCAAAAAGCAGGCGCAGGATTCCGTGCGTGAGGAAGCCACCCGCTGCGGCATGCACTATGTCAATGCGCGTTGGCTGGGCGGCATGCTGACGAACTTCCGCACCATCCGCCGCCGTATCGACCGCATGGAGCAGATCAATAAAATGCGCGAGGACGGCACTTTCGACATGCTCCCCAAGAAGGAAGTTGCGAAGCTGGAGCTGGAGCTGGAGAAGCTTGAAAAATTCCTGGGCGGCGTGAAGACGATGGATAAGCTGCCCGCCGCCATGTTCATTGTGGACCCGCGCAAGGAGCGTATCGCTGTTGCCGAGGCCCGCAAGCTGAACATCCCCATCGTGGCCATTGTCGACACCAACTGCGATCCGGACGAGATCGACTACGTCATTCCGGGCAACGACGACGCCATCCGCGCTGTAAAGCTGATTGCGGGCGCAATGGCGGACGCTGTGCTGGAGGGCCGTCAGGGCGAGCAGATGGACGAGGCCGAGGCTGAAGAAGAAGTCGCGGCTGCTGAATAATCGAACAGGGGGAAAAGAAAAATGGCATTTACCGCTTTAGATGTTAAGAAGCTGCGCGAACAGACCGGCTGCGGCATGATGGACTGCAAAAAGGCGCTCACCGAGTCTGACGGCGATTTTGACAAGGCTGTCGAGTATCTGCGCGAAAAGGGTCTTGCCGCCGCCGCGAAAAAGGCAGGCCGCATTGCCGCCGAGGGCATGGTCTACGCTGCGGCCGACGTGGCAAACAAGGTGGGCGTTGTCATCGAAGTGAACGCCGAGACCGACTTTGTTGCGAAAAACGACAGTTTCCAGACCTTTGTAAAAGAAGTTGCAGACGTTGTCATGGCGCAGAATCCCGCCGACGTGGAGGCTCTGATGGCCTGCAAGCTGGGCGAGCAGACGGTAGAAGCCGCGCTGCAGGAAAAGATTCTTGTCATCGGCGAGAACATTAAGATCCGTCGCTTCGCGCGCTTCGAGGGTGTTTGTTCCGCTTATGTGCACGGCGGCGGTACGCACGGCGTGCTGGTCCAGTTCGACACCGACGATGCGACGGCTGCGAAAGCTGAGTTCACGGCGTTCGGCAAAGACATTGCCATGCAGATCGCCGCGGCCAATCCCGGTTATCTGTGCGAGGCCGAGGTGCCCGCGTCTGTGATCGAGAAAGAGAAGGAGATTCTGCTGGCGCAGATCAGCAACGACCCGAAGCTGGCCGGCAAGCCCGAGCCTGTGAAGGTGAAGATGGTCGAAGGCAAAATCGGCAAGTTCTACAAAGAGAACTGCTTGGTGGATCAGGCATATGTCAAGGAGCCGGATATTTCTGTCTCCAAGTATGTTGAGAACACCGCTAAAGAGCTGGGCACGGACATCGAGATTGTCAAGTTTGTGCGTTTTGAGAAGGGCGAAGGCCTGGAGAAGCGCGCCGACGATTTTGCGGCCGAAGTTGCCAGCATGATGAAATAAGCGTATCGTTCGGATACAGGCCGCCCGCACGGAAGTGTGGGCGGTTTTTTGACGCCAGGCCTGCGCGCCCAATATTTAACAGATTCGTCATTGCTTTTTTGCATTTAATATGTTAAAGTATTAAAGCAATATCGGGAATGATATAAAAACGGAACCATCAAAAAGGACGAGGTGCATCATGGCAGAAAAAAATACCCGCAGAGACAAAGACATGGATGTGCTGTTCAAAGCGATCCTTTCTTTGGAAACGCTGGATGAATGCTACGATTTCTTCGAGGACCTCTGTACGATGAAAGAACTGGCGGATATGGTGCAGCGCGTGGAGGCGGCCAAGATGCTGCTGAGCGGCAATACATACGAGCAGATCGTCAAAAATGTCGAGATCAGCACAGCGACCATCAGCCGGATTAATCGTTGTATCCAATATGGAAGCGGCGGTTACGAGAAAATTCTGAATCGTGCAGAAAAAGCCAGTAAAATCAAGGGTTGAGTTTTTTCGCGGAAGTAAAATAGTGTAGGGATAGTGTATGAGTTGCATACACTATCCCTACACTATTTTTGCACCGCATTCTTACGCTCTATTTTATATGATGTATATTTTTTACTGACAAATGGACGTTTGATTCTCAGGCCATATCTTTGCAAGCCTTGGAAAGCATTTTGACATTTTCCAACGGAGTATCTGCACCCAAATCACACCCGGGGGCAAGAATGTGAGAATGCCCGTTTGCAATTTTTATCCGTTCGCATGCCTCTTTGTAAACTTCGCTGGGCGTACCGGTAAGGAGCGTGCCGGCTGGATTGATATTTCCCATCATAACCATTTTTTCGCCTGCTGCCTCTACAGCCTTTTCGAAGTCCACAAGATAATCTACCGAAAATACGTTCACTCCGCATTCGCGTAATGCTGCAACGCGGTTTCCGGATGCGCCGCAAACATGGGCGTAAAAATACTTATAAAAGGGGAGTTTTTCTTTTAGCTTTTTTAATGATGGAACAACCCATTCTTCGAACATTTCTTGGCTGATCAAACTGCCGCTTCCAACCGGTTCTGCAGGGAAAGCTATATCACACCCGTTCTCGTGCAATAATGTGAACATTTCAGCACTGACGCATACCGTAAAATCCAGCAGTTCATGCACAATTTCCGGCTCCTCCAGCATGAGCATGATAAAGTCACTTGTTCCGACCATGACGGCTGCCATAGTGAATGGCCCTGCTACATCCCCGAATATATATTTTTGATTTCCCACCAGGGCCTTGACATGCCGTGTCTGATTTATCATTTTTTGAACAAAATCATTAGCAAGAAGGGTATCACGAATTGTTTCTCTATTGAGTTGCGGAATCTCGTTTATTGGATCTTTAAAAACAGAGCCGGTATCGATTGCACCTCCAATTTTATCAATACTGATTGGGCAGCCAAATGCGTTGAGACATGCAGTGAAAACTCCAGAAACTGCGCTGATCATATCGCTGTCAATTTTGTTGAGATAATCTACAACAGATGAAGCCCCGCTGTCCGGCCTGCTATATAGCTCCCGATATGTCACCCCCTCTGTTTTAGCAATCCATGCTCCGCCATCGACTACGGTAAAAGGAGTGCGGTCTACAGCTTGGTGCTTAATAACTGCGTCAATTCTTTCTTTGGGTGTCATCGTTTCCATGGACAGTTCCTCCCATAATTGTTTTGTTTTACATAACATATTGGGCTTGTTATGTGTTTCATGCCTGTATCATACAATTGTTTCAATTCGAAGTATTGTACTATGATTTAATTTTTGGGAATATTTTGTTTTTTACTTAAAAAATTCCAAACCGTTTGAAAAGCGTGTGCAGATAGCCCAAAAGCTCTGTTCCTTTTTTAGCCAAGAAATTTCACGTTCAGTGTATACGCTTTTAGCGAGATCGTTTATTTCGTAACTACCCATGTACTTGATGGCGCACCCATCGACTTTGTGGTTCTCCGCCATTGCTGCAAAGTGCTTTCCACCATCGTGCGGTTTGTGCGCAGGGGTGTATATAAGATTGCCTCGAACTGTTATAGCGCCGGCTTTTAATACATACGTCTGCATCGGGGCATTTTCTTTGAGGACCTCTTTTTGGCTTTCGAGGTTGAGGCTTAGTTTATAGAGGGTATCCGTGGTGTGGGTACGACAAAGCCTTATCGCTTACTTGTTATTCGCACTCAGGCATTTTATGAGCACTGTTTTCTCCTTTCCGTTATTTGAATTAATATTTGTGAGAATATATTGTAGTATAGGAATTATCAACTCCGGCACTGTGAGGTGTGATATGGTTAGGAATAATGTATCGATCTGTCCTGTGTGCGGGGAGAATTTAAAGCCATACGATAAGATTTTGCGTATTGCATGTACGAAAGGGCGAAAAATACTATGGAAATGGGGGCTGTAAGAAAATTTTAAAGCATTCCAGAGAGCAAATGAACGATGCGCGAGAACGATGTGCGGGGCCGTAAACCGGCCCCGCGTTTTGCGCCGGAAACCGAGACCGGAAAAGCGTGACGGTGAAATTGGCCTTCTCGGTTCCGTTTGCCGTGTGCATTCTTGTGCAAAAAAGAGAGTGAATATACGTATACGGCGGACAACTTTGCCCGGTTGTACGGGAGCGACGGAGCTTTTTTCTGTTTTTTTATGCAATATCACACAATTGAACGCTTTAGCAAAGAAAAGTATGTAAAAATAGTGTATTGAATTTTGTGCATCTTCCGCGTTAAAATAGATTCAATTCCTATCAAAGGCTTTGTTGGAAGCTTTGTGTATGGAAAGTTTGAAACATTGGAGGAAGAAAGTATGAAAAAGTTTCTGAGCGCAGCGCTGGCCCTCTGCCTCGCCTTTTCGCTGGCGGCGTGCGGCGGTTCCGGCTCCAGCACACCGGCGTCCACCGCGCCGTCCGGCGGCACGGCGGGTTCCGGCGCGGCCATTAAGATCGGCGGTATCGGCCCTGTTACAGGCAGCACCGCGGTTTACGGCAATGCCGTGAAGAACGGCGCGGAGATCGCCATTGCCGAGATCAACGCGCTGGGCGGCCAGCAGTATGAGATGAAATTCGAGGATGACGAGAACGATGCCGAGAAGGCGATCAACGCGTACAACAGCCTGAAGGACTGGGGCATGCAGATCCTGATGGGCACCGTCACCAGCAATCCCTGCATCGCCGTTGCGGCCGAGACGGCAAACGACAATATGTTCCAGCTGACGCCGTCCGGCTCCGCTGAAGGCTGCATCGCAAACGACAATGCGTTCCGCGTTTGCTTCTCCGACCCGGAGCAGGGCACGCTTTCCGCCGATTATATCGTTGAGAACAGCCTTGCGGCAAAGGTCGCCGTCATCTATGACAGCTCTGACCCGTATTCCTCCGGCATTCACGATGCGTTCGTGACCGAGGCGCAGGAAAAGGGCCTGGAGATCGTTTCCGACGAGGCGTTTACCGCCGACAGCAATAAGGACTTCACAGTCCAGATTCAGAAGGCCCAGTCTGCAGGCGCAGAGCTGGTGTTCCTGCCCATTTACTACACCGAGGCGTCCCTGATTCTGACGCAGGCTGACAAGATCGGCTATGAGCCGGTGTTCTTTGGCTGCGACGGTCTGGATGGTCTGGTGTCTGTGGAGAACTTCGACACGAGTCTGGCCGAGGATGTCATGCTGATGACTCCGTTCACCGCTTCGGCTACCGATGACAAAACGGCCGCGTTTGTAAAGGCTTATAACGAAGCCTACGGCGAGGACCCCAATCAGTTCGCGGCCGATGCCTATGACGCCATTTACGCCATCCACGCGGCTGTGGAGAAGGCCGGCGTTACAGCCGACATGGATGCGTCCGCCATTTGCGACGCCCTGAAGGCCGCTTTTACTGAGATCACGCTGGAAGGCTTGACCGGCAAGGGCATTACCTGGGACGCCAGCGGCGCGCCTGCCAAGAGCCCGCTTGTCTACATCATCAAGGACGGCGTTTACACCGCGGCATAATTTCTGTTACAAAAAGGCCAAGAAGGCTGCCGGCTTTTACCGGCAGCCTTCTTTCCAATCGACATCTTTTCGGTGGAAAACAGCGTGCAAGGCCGTTTTTTGTGGTTTTCAATTGCCGGGCGGCACCCGGTATGGTATACTTATAAAGTCTGGTACCTGTGGAGCGATCCTCTCTTGGACGCCGGCGGCACGGCGTTTTATGGGAAACAAAAAAGGGGCGAAACACATGCAATTTTTATCTTACCTTGTGAACGGCATCAGCCTGGGCAGTATTTATGCGGTCATTGCCCTGGGCTATACGATGGTGTACGGCATTGCCCGTATGCTGAATTTCGCGCATGGCGACGTCATCATGGTGGGCGGCTACGTTGCTTTTGTAATGATGACGTCGCTGGGCCTGCCCGCGCTGGCGGCAATCTGCGCGGCGGTGGTGGTTTGCACGCTGCTGGGCGTTGCCATCGAACGCGTGGCCTATAAGCCGCTGCGGGAGGCGCCCAGCCTCGCCGTGCTCATTACGGCCATCGGTATGAGTTATCTGCTGCAGAACCTGGCGCTGCTCATCTGGGGCTCTGCGCCGAAATCCTTCACGTCGGTCGTGTCCATCGAACCGCTCCGTCTCTTCGGCGGGCAGCTCGTCGTCACGGGCGAGACACTGGTCACCATTGTTACATCCGCAGTCATCATGGTGGCGCTCACGTTGTTTGTCAACAAGACGAAAGTGGGGCACGCCATGCAGGCCGTATCCGAGGACAAAGGAGCCGCACAGCTTATGGGCATCAATGTGAACGCCACCATTTCGCTCACCTTTGCCATCGGCAGTGCTTTGGCGGCCGTCGCGGGCGTGCTGCTGTGTTCGGCCTATCCCACGCTGATGCCAACGACGGGCGCAATGCCCGGCATCAAGGCTTTTGTGGCTGCGGTGTTCGGCGGCATCGGTTCCATCCCCGGCGCGATGCTGGGCGGCGTGCTGCTGGGCATCATCGAGAGCCTGAGCAAAGCGTATATTTCGTCCCAGATGGCGGACGCCATCGTGTTCGGCGTGCTCATCATCGTACTGCTTGTCCGCCCTGCGGGCATACTGGGCAAGCAGACGCGAGAGAAAGTGTAGGTGGGCGCAATGAAAATGAAAACTTTGAGCCGCAGTTTCCGGCGCGATCTTGTGACCTATGGAATGGTCGTTGTGATGTTTTTGGCCATCCAGCTGCTTTCAGGCATGGGCATGCTCACAAATTCCCTGTCGGGGCAGCTCGTTCCGATCTGCGCATATATCATTATGGCGATTTCCCTCAACCTCACCGTGGGCATCCTGGGCGAGCTGAGCCTGGGGCATGCGGGCTTTATGAGCGTGGGCGGTTTTGTGGGGGCGTTTGTCTCCGTGTGTGTTGGGGACGCCGTGCCGGGCTGGCTCTGCTTTGCGCTGGCGTTGCTGGCGGGGACCGCGGCCGCAGCCTTGTTCGGTTTTTTGATCGGCATTCCTGTATTGCGCCTGCAGGGGGACTATCTTGCCATCGTAACGCTGGCCTTTGGTGAGATCATCAAAAACCTGCTCAATTCCTTCTATGTCGGCAGAGATGCGTCCGGCTTCCATGTTTCGCTGAAGGACGCGCTTTCGCTGAACCTGGACGAGACAGGCGATGTGATCATCAACGGCGCACAGGGCATCACCGGCATGCCGCGAAGCGCCACCTTCGGGCTGGGCTTTGTACTTATTCTCATCACGCTCTTCATCGTTCTGAACCTCATCAATTCCCGCACGGGCCGTGCGATCATGTCCATCCGGGACAACCGCATCGCAGCGGAATCCGTGGGCGTCAATGTCACGCGGTATAAGCTCATCGCGTTTACCATTTCCGCAGCGCTGGCCGGTTTGGCGGGCGCGCTGTATGCGCATAATTTCTCCTCGCTGGTGGCGAAAAAGTTTGATTACAACACTTCCATTCTGATTCTGGTGTTTGTCGTTGTGGGCGGTATGGGCAACATCCGTGGTTCCATCATTGCGGCTGCGCTGCTCACCATCCTGCCGGAGCTGCTGCGCGGCTTCAGCGATTACCGCATGCTGGTGTATGCTGTCGTGCTCATTGTGATGATGCTGTTCAACCAGAGCCCGCAGCTTGTGACCTGGCGCCGCAGGCTGGCCGCCAGGCTGCCGCTGCCGCGCAAGAAGGCTGCGGCGGGCGAGAAGGAGGTGTGATGCATGGCTTTGCTGGAAGTAACGAACCTTGGCATCGCATTCGGCGGCCTGCAGGCCGTGGAAAAATTTGCGCTTTCCATTGAAAAGGGCCATCTGTACGGCCTTATCGGTCCCAACGGTGCGGGCAAAACAACGGTGTTCAACATGCTCACCGGTGTGTACCAGCCCACGGAGGGCGATATCGTGCTGGACGGAAAAAGCATCGTTGGCCTCAAGCCGGCTGTCATCAATAAGGCGGGCATCGCGCGCACGTTTCAGAATATCCGTCTGTTCAAGGATATGACGGTGCTGGACAACGTGAAGGTGGGCCTGCATAACCAGGTGAAATACACTACGGCCACGGGAATTCTGCGTCTGCCCTCCTATTTTGTGAAGGAGCGGGCCATGAATGAAAAGGCAATGGAGCTGCTGAAGATCTTCGATTTGGACGGAGAAGCGGGGCAGCCGGCCTCCAGCCTGCCCTACGGAAAGCAGCGCAAGCTGGAGATCGCCAGAGCGTTGGCAACGAATCCCAAGCTGCTGCTGCTGGACGAGCCTGCGGCTGGCATGAACCCCAATGAGACTGCCGAACTGATGGAGACCGTCCGTTTTGTGCGGGATAAATTCGACATCGCGGTTCTGCTCATCGAACACGACATGAGCTTTGTTATGGGCCTGTGTGAGCATATCACGGTATTGGATTACGGCCGTATCATCGCGGAGGGCGACCCCGAGACCGTCCGCAGCGACCCAAAGGTTATTGCGGCATATTTGGGAGGTGAGGCGTAATGGGCGTGATGCTTTCGGTCAAGGACCTTGTTGTAAATTACGGCGCCATCAACGCCATCAAGGGCATTTCATTCGATGTGAACGAGGGCGAGATCGTCACGCTGATCGGCGCAAACGGTGCGGGCAAAACGACCACGCTCCATGCTGTTTCCCGGCTGCTCAAGCCCAAACAGGGGGAGATATCCTTTTGCGGCCAGCCCATCAGCAGCATGGAAGCGCATAAAATCATCCAGCTGGGCCTGACGCAGGTGCCGGAGGGGCGGCGCGTGTTTTCGCAGCTGACGGTGCAGCAGAATCTGGCGCTGGGGGCGTACACCCGAAAGGACGGCGCGGATGCCGTTGCGGCGGATTATGAGATGGTGTTTCAGCGCCTGCCGCGTCTGAAGGAGCGCCGCAGGCAGATTGCCGGAACGCTTTCCGGCGGTGAGCAGCAGATGCTGGCCATTGGCCGCGCGCTGATGTGCAAACCCAAGATGCTGCTGCTGGACGAGCCCTCCATGGGCCTGTCTCCGTTGTTGGTGCAGGAGATATTCAGCATCATCCACGATGTGAATCAATCCGGCGTGACTATTCTGCTGGTGGAGCAGAACGCCAAGATGGCGCTGGAGATCGCGAACCGGGCCTATGTCCTGGAGACAGGTTCCATCGTCATGTCCGGCGACGCGCATGAACTGGCCAATAACGACCAGGTGCGCAAAGCGTATCTGGGCGGTTGAAACAGCAAAACAGAAAGGAGCGCGTCCCTGTCGGGGACACGCCCTTTTCTTTTTTGCACGCCGCCAGGGGAGGCAGTAAGCCTGTGCGGCATGCCTCAGCAGCTTTCCCGGGAAGGGTAATAAAGGTTGTTGGAGATGAACTCCAGCTTGTCGCGGAGCGTGTGCTCCAGCTCGTTGACTGTGGTGACCATGTTCATGACGGTCTCGTTCACATCCAGGATTTGATTCAGCGAAACGTCTTCCATGGCGAGCACCTTTTGCAGCTTTTCGCCCTCTGCGTTCAGAATATGGCTCAAAGCCGTTTCCTCCAGCGCAATGGACTCGATGAGATCGGTAATGGCCTGGCTCATGGAGATGGGGTTCGGGGACGTTGTGATGGTGGGCATTGACATTGCGGTTTCCTCCCTTATCTGCGGTTGATTTCCATATCTGCCGTATGGTTATTATCAGTATATGAGAAACCGCCGAAACTGTGAAAACCCCGCCTTGCGGCGGGGTTTTCTGCTTAGAAGTAGCTCACTTTGATTTGTTTGCCCATCTTTTCCAGATATTCGGAAAGCTCTTGTACCAGGCGTATTTTGATGCCGAAGGTAATGGGCAGATCCGGGTTCTGGTGCGCCGGATTGATGGCCTTGCCGATAAAAAAATTGATGTCCGTGGCATACTCGAACAAAAGCTGGGCGATTTGCGAGGCTCCGTCCGTCTGCACGCTCCACAGGTTGGTAAGGTCGGTGCCTTCCACAAAGGCCTTGGCGTATTCCACCACTCGGCTCATGGTGATGACGCCCTCTGTCACAAGGTCCACGCCCTTCATATGGCCCACGGGAGGAATGGCGGGGTCGGTGCCGTAATCCAGAGAGGTGACGATGGTTTCGTGCAGATAGTCTGCCGCAATCTGGGAGGTGGTGCCGCCGCAGACGATTTTTTTGCCTTCCTTTGAGAAGAAAAGCGTCATCATTTTCGTTGCGTCGCGCGGGTCTGCGGGCGGGCCCATCAGCAGATTGACAGGCGTGCGTTCCCGGATGCGCACGGCGGCCACGGTGGTATCGTCGCCGGGCTCGCCTTCATACAGGCGGTTGCACTCGTCCACGATCATGGACGCGATCATCTTGGCCGAGAGCGTGTCGTCGTACAGGCGCTCGGCGTATTCGATGATATTCTCGCGCTGCCAGCCGAAATTCATCGTCTTGCCTACGCCTGCATAGATGGCGCCGTCGCTCATGGCGATGAACACATCATGCAGCTGCAGGGGAATGCGGCTTTCCAGTATGGTTTTGCCCTCGATGACGCGGCTGACGATGGGGTAATCCACGCTTTTGCCGTTCCGCAGCAGGATGACGTTGGGGTTATCGAACTGAATGATCTCGGCCGTGGTGTTGTCGGTAATGCGGATGATGGTGAATGTGGAATAGGCCACCTGCCGAACACTGCACACGGGCAAAGTTTTTGCAATGGTGTCCACACATTCCTCAATGGGCATGCCGTTTGCCATCATCGTGCAGATGATTTTGCTGGTGAGCGTAGAAAGGATGTTGGCCTTTACGCCGCTGCCCAGACCGTCCGCCAGCACCATTGTCAGAGATTTTTCATTGTTGCCGATGATTTCCACACGGTCTCCGCAAAGCTGCTCATTCACGTGGTTCAGGCTGATGTAGCCGGTGTCTGTCCAAAGGTTATTCATGGGTGCCTATGGCCCTCCTTTATTTTTGCAGGGCGTCCTTGAGCTGCGTCAGCGCGATCTTCGTCTCGGCGGTGGTTTCGCCCAGCAGGGAAGCGATCTCCTGCACCACGCGCATCTGCTTTTCAATCACTTCATTGGTGATGGCCACCGTCTTATTGCACAGCTCAGAGCGTTCGCTCTGGCGTTCCTCCTCGCTGGTGATATCGCGCATAATGCTGAACACGATGTGGTACTCGTGGTCGTAAACGATGGTTTCAGCCACATATTTTTTGTATTCGGCCAGATAGTGCTTTTTCTCCTTGATGGGCACTCCGCTGGTCATCACGCCCAGGTAATCGGCCGGGTTCAGCAGCCGCACGATGGGGGAACCCAGGATATCAGAAGGCGTTTTGAGGTTGAACAGCGCGCAGCCTGCTTTGTTGATCTGCTGTACGCACAGATTTTCATCCAGCACAAAAATGGCATTGGGCGTATTGTTGATGACATAGCCGGAGAATGTTTCGGCCTTTTCTTTCAGGAAAGGCAGGCACATGGAAAGATCGGCCTTGCCTTGATATACGGCAATGGCCTTTTCACGGCAGGTAGGATAACCGCAGCTGCCGCAGTTGAGCTCCTGCTCGGGGCTGGTTTTGCCCATCTTGGCCAGGATCTCTTTGATGGCTGCTTCTCCGGGTATCTTTTCGTGGGTGCCGATGTAGGGGATGTTCTTGAATGTGTCGATGGGCATCGCCACACGGAACTCATCGTCCCCGGCAAAGGCGACCACCTTTACCTCGCCGCTGAGCAGGGGCTTGTGATGATGGCTGATGGCCGGGCCGTTGATGCATGCGCCCTCGCAGGCGTTCATTTCGATAAAGCAGTTCTTCAGCGCACCGGATTCGATCTCCTTGATGGCGGCGATGCAGTTCTGTACGCCGTCCACGGCCAGATAAGTGAAACCAGTGTTTTCGGTGTGCATGCTTTTGATGATGCCGCCCTTGATGGGGAAGAAGCGGCCGCGCTTTCCCTCATCCGGCTCGGTGGAATCACCCGCGGGCACCACGCCGGCCTCGTTCATCCATGCCTCCAGCTCCTCGTAGGTGAGGGCAACGTCGCACTCGCCGTACAGCTCAGCCTCTTCCTTCTTGGAAATGCACGGGCCGATGAATACGGCGCATGCGCCGGGATTTTCCTCCTTGATGACGCGGCAATGCGCCAGCATGGGGGAGAGCACGTCCGCCAGATACGGCAGCACGCTGGGATAGTATTTCTGAATGAGCGCGTTGACGCTGTGGCAGCACGAAGAAATGATCACGTCGTGCTTGCCGGAGGCGATCATCTTTTCGTATTCGGTTTTGACGATGGTTGCGCCGATGGCGGTCTCCTGTGCGTCGGCAAAGCCCAGCTTCAGTAGAGCGCTCTTCATCGCGGCGAAGTCCATCAGCGGAAATTCCGCGATAAACGAGGGCGCCACACTGGCGATGACCTTTTTGCCGGAGGCGATCATCTCTTTTACGCGGGGCACGTCGTCGCGGATCTGTTTTGCGTCCTGGGGACAGTTTACGAAGCAGCGGCCGCACAGGATGCATTCATCCGGGATGATATTCGCCTGCCCGTCGGCAAATTTGATGCTTTTCACCGGGCAGTTGCGGATGCATTTGTAGCAGTTTTTGCAGTTCGATTTTTTGAGCTGCAGGAATTTGTTCATTCCGGCTTCCTCCCCAGCTTCGCCAGCACCGAGCCGGCAAAAATATCATCGAAGTTATCACGGTTCAGCCCGGTAACGATCTCGTCATCCACCTTGATGGAGACGCCGTGGGTGCATTTGCCCAGGCAGAATGCGGCCGAGAGATCCACCGTATCCGTGAGCCCGTACTTTTCAAGCGCCGCCTTCATCAGGTTGATGATGTCGTAGGAGCCTTTGAGGTGACAGGAAGAACCGACACATACGCAGATTTTCATAAGTACATCCATCCTTAACAAGTTTGCGCCGTTAAAAACATAACAACTGCAATTGTTTATATTATAATATGAATGAACAGGCGAGGTCAATCCGCAAAAGAAGCTTTTGTGGGAATTGAGGGCGCTTTTCCGCGAAATACACCGCCCGGTGTGCAGCAGAACAGCCGCCGGGCTTCACAGAAGGCCCGGCGGCTGTTTAGGGGGAGTGCACGGTCCAGAATACGTCGGTGCAGTGGCGCGGCCTCGGCCGGGCAAACGGTGCGTCAACCGTTCTCCCGGCTTGACGTATTTGCGGAAATGCCGGCGAGCACCTGTTCCAGAAGCGGGCGGGAACAGGCCGCAAGCACTGCGCTGCCCGTGTCCTGCGGCAGAGGGGCTCCGTCCAGCGCACAGATACAGCCTCCGGCCTCAGCCAGAATGATGCGCGCCGCGTTGTGGTCCCATGGACACGAACGCAGCGCCACAAACAGCTCTGCTTCACCCGCGGCCACGGCGCACAGCTCCAGTGCCACACACCCCATGCTGCGCACCCCGCGGACAGCTCCGGAAAGCTCTACAAGCCCAGCGCGCCGGGGGTGCTCCCGCAAAAAAGTGTGCAGAACGCCCGGTGTCGTGAGCAGTGCGTCCCGCAGCACGCCGCAGTGCGAAACATGAATGGGCGTTTCATCGCGCAGTGCGCCGCCGCCGTGCCGGGCGGAGTACAGTGCGCCGCGTTCAACGTCCAGCACAAGGCCGAAGGCAGGCACACCGTCCTGGTAGCAGCCCACAGACACCGCATAGTTGCGGTGCTGGCTGACAAAATTTGTTGTACCGTCGATGGGGTCCAGATACCACACGCAGCCCGTACCGCCCGGGGGCGTGGCGGGATATTCCTCGCCTACGATGGCGTCGCCCGGAAAGGCGGACAGGATGCCGCTGCGCAGGAACTGTTCCGTCTCGCGGTCACAACGTGTTACAAGATCCTGATGCCCGGTTTTCTCCCAAACCGCGCCGGCCTCCGGGCGGGCCAGACGCAGGCGCGCGCCCGCCGCCAGCACCAGCGCGCGGGCTGTATCAAAGCGGTCCATGTTCCTCCTCCTTTCCGCAACATCCTGCTTTTATCAAAGCATAACCGGCATATTGTGTCAAGTGTGTTACCATATAGCCTCCATCCGGCCGTTACACGGCAGGGAAACGGGACTGTTGGCGCGCACATACTCTGCCACAAGCTCAGGCATTTCCACGCTGCCGCGCCACAATACGGGGCATGTGCGCAGTGCGTCGTAGCCACCGGTGCCCGTGGCACGGTAATTGCTGGTACAAAGCCGCAGAGGCCCAGGCCCCAAGGGGGTGCCGTCAAGCCGGGAGAGCCGGGTCAGTCGGCGGCCCACAGGCTGCCGCAGATCAAACTGATAAGAGATTCCAGCGAAGAAATCGTAGTTGTAATGCTCCACCTTGGGGGCGAGAAAAGCATCGGACACCCGGGGCGTTCCGTTTTCCAGCGTGAAATAGGAGGCGCAGCGTTCCAGAAGCGCGCGCAGGATCTCTTCCGTAATCTCCAGCACCACCAGTGTGTTGGAGAACAAGTATGCCGCCGTAATGGCACGCATGGTTACGGACGCGGCAAGGCCTGCGGGTTCATTGCCGAGGCTGGTGCAGGAGATGTCGGCACCGGTGTGTGAAAGCTGGACTTGGTTGAACAATGCCGCCACAGCGCTGCCGTGCAGCGCTGCGCGCAGCTTTTCCTCAGGGGGGATGGCCTGCTCCAGATGCCCCACAGGTTCGTCCAGCCAGCGCTGTGCGGCCTGCTCCAGAGGAAGGAGGCGGCGGTAAGGCTGTTCTCGGTGTATGCCGCCCACAGGCAGCAGGCGTGCGGAAAATTCTGCACCGCCGTCCCGTACCGCGGCTTCCACCTGCAGATAGCGCCCGGCATTGGCGGGGGGCTGCACGGCGAAGGTTCCGCCGATGCGCACGCTTTCTACGGGCATGTGCTGGTGGCCCGTAAGAAGCAGGTCAAAGTCAAGCTCGCGCGCGATCCTGCACGCAAGGTTTTCTCCGCTGCCGGACAGCACCGCGCCCGTGTGCAGATCCTCTTCAAAGCCGCCGTGATAGATACACACGCATATGTCACATATCGGGCGCAAACGGGCACAGGCAGCACGCGCGGCGTCAAAAGCCTCGGTGATGCGCAGCTTTTTCAGATTCTGGGGCTGCTCCCAGACGTTTACATAATCGGTGACAATGCCTGTGATGCCGATGCGCAGGCCGTTTTTCAGCGTGTGGACAGTCTCCGGAAGCAAAGGCAGCGCGCCGCCCAGATCTTGTACATTGGCGCACAGGCACACGCCGTCCATGGCGCACAGATATGCGCGCAGCGCGTCATAGCCGAAGTTGAAATCGTGGTTGCCAAGTGTGAAATAATCACAGCCCATGGCATTGAAGGCTTCGGCCACAGGATGATGGGGAAATTCGTCCGCGTGCGCCAGATAATACTGCACCAGCGGCGTGCCCTGCAAAGAGTCTCCGCCGTCCAGCACCAGCGTGTTTCCGTTCTTGTCGATTTGTGCGGCCAGGTTCAGCAGGCCGGAGCTTTCGCCGCATCCGGCAGCGTAGTTGACAGGGAAGATATGCCCGTGCGTATCGGACGTATAAATAATTTTAAAAGTACGTTCCATGTTCAGCCTCTCGCCAATTTTATGCGGATTTTTGTTGAGAGCCACTCCACGGCCAGCACCAAAACGATCAGCCCGGCAAGAATGGCGCCGGCTTCGCTCCAACGGTAGCTGTTCATTGCAAAGATAAGCGGCGCGCCGATGCCGCCAGCTCCCACAAGGCCCAGAACAGTAGCGTCGCGCAGGTTGATGTCAAAACGGTAGATGGCGGTGGAAGCGAAGTTGGGCATCAGCTGAGGCAGGATGCCATAGCGGATCTTCTGCCAAGTGGTGCATCCGGCGGCGTCCAGAGATTCCAGCACGCGTACATCCAGGTCTTCTATGGCTTCAATATACATTTTGCTCACCATGCCCACAGAGCACAGCGACATCGTCAGTAGGCCCGCGAAAGCGCCCGGCCCCGTGACACGGATAAACATCAGCCCATAGATGAACGCGGGCACCGTGCGCACGGCCATAATGATGATGCGGCCGATAAAAGCAATGGGCTTCGGCGTCAGGTTGGACGCGGAGAGAAACGCCAGCGGAATGGAGATGACGGCGCCCACAACAGTGCCGAGAAATGCAATGCATACGGTCTCAAGAAGCAGATAGGGAACACCCTGCACCGTCAGATTGAACAGCAGGCCCGTGTCCGGATGAAAGATGCCGGAAAGGATGTTCAGAGCGATTTTGCCGCCGTTCTGCGTTGTACCGCTGGTTTCCACAGCTGTTGCGCTCCACACAATCAGAGCCGTAACGATAACCGCGACGGAAAGCTCAAAGACCCAGCGCTTCGGGCGCTGGGCATAGGCCTTTTCAATGCGTTCGTTCATGTCCTGCGCCTCCTTAAACCAGCCGTTTGCGCGCGGCGCGGCTGATGCTTTCGATGATGAATACTGTCACGAACAGCGCCAGCAGGATCATACCCACACTGGAATATTCGCGCCAGCCAATCTTTTCATTCAAAATCAGTCCAAGGCCGCCCGCCCCCACATAGCCCAGGATGGAGGCGTAGCGCACATTGCCCTCAAAGCAGAACAGGCAGTTGGAAAGGTAGGAGGGAAGCACCTGCGGCACGATAGAACTGATGAATGCGCGCACTTTGGTAGAACCCATGGCCTCCATGGCTTCAAACGCGCCCATGTCTACGGTCTCGATCTCCTCATACAAGATCTTGCCGATGTAGGCGAAGGTAAACACGGCAATGGCTGTGGTGCCGGCCAGCGTGCCCAGGCCGAACACATAGGTGGCAATAAGCGCCGTAACGAGCGTGGGCAGGGTGCGGATGATACTGAGGATCAAACGCATGACGCTGACGACCGCACGGTTGTGGATAATATTGGAGGAAGCCAGCATGGCGAACGGAACCACCAGCAGCGAGCCGATAACGGAGCCAAGCAGAGACATCTTGATGGTGTCGAACAGCGGCTGCCAGATCTGAGGCATATAACTCCATTGCGGCGGTATCATCTGTCCCAGAATGACGAAGAATTCCTTGATGCGCCGGGCCAGCAGAGACATGTCAAAGCCTGTCACCTTAACAGAGAGCACCGTGAGCGCCAAAAGCACAGCGGCGGCCAGCGGGGCGCGGGAGCGGGGCTTCGTCACGTTTTTTCCGTTGGGCAGTACAATGACTTTGGGCGGGAACACCTTGTCGTAAAGGTTCATGCCGTGGCCTCCTTCCGGTCCTGATAAATGGCGTCCAGGACGGCGCCGTCCACCTCACCGGCCGGGCCGTCATATACCACGCGCCCTGCGCGAATGCCAATGACGCGGGTAGCATACTGCAGCGCCAGGTCCACATGGTGGATGTTGATGAGAATGGTGATCCTCATGTCCCGGTTGATGCGTTGGAAATCATCCATCACCTGTTTGGCGGTGACGGGGTCCAGCGAAGCCACAGGCTCGTCGGCCAGGATGATCTGTGGATTCTGCGCCAGTGTGCGGGCCAGCGCGACACGCTGCTGCTGGCCGCCGGAGAGCTGGTCTGCACGGACAAAGGCCTTGTCCAGAATGCCGACCTTGTCCAGCGCTTCCAGCGCGGCTGTCTTTTCCGCTTTGGTAAAGATGCCGAGAGCTGCACGCCACCAGGGAAGCTCCGGCACAAAGGCGGTGAGTACATTCTTGATGACTGTGGTGCGTGTGACCAGATTGAAGGATTGAAAGATCATGCCAATGCGGCGGCGGAACGCGCGCAGGCTTTTGCCGTGCAGCTGCATCACATCGGTGCCGTCCACCGTCAGAGTGCCGTTCGTGATGTCATGCATGCGGTTGATGGTGCGGATCAGCGTGGATTTGCCTGCGCCGGAAAGGCCGATGATGGCCACGAACTCGCCTTGTCCAATGGTCAGGTCAATGTCCTTCAGCGCCTCGAAGCCGTTGGGGTATTTTTTGTTTACATGTTTGAATTCAATCATCTTATAAACCTCACACTCTCAAAAAAAGGAGGGAGCGCATAGCTCTCCCTCCTTTTCTGCATTACACGTTGTCCGTCTGTTTCGGGGAAATCAGGCGGCGCTGTTCAGCTCCTGGATCATTTTCTGGGCGGCGCGCTCGGAATCATAGTCAGAGGCCTGCGCGGGCTGATAACCCTGGTGGCTGTAAATGGAAATGACAGCCTTGCCCTCCTCGGTGTCGCCGATGTTGATGAACGCCTGGGAGAGAGCGGCTTTAAAATCATCGTCCATGATGGGGGATGATTTGCTGACACTGATGGTGTCGTTGTAAATGGCGGGGGTCACGCCGATGACGGCAGTATCCTCCCAGATACTGTTCGTCATCGCATACTCGCTGGTCCATTTGTCGGCATAGTCGCGGCGGGCGTCAGCGTAGGTGCACAGCACGTCGATCTGGCCGGATGCCAGGCGGGCGAAGGCGCTGCCGTAGGAATCGGACTGTACGGCGTGGGGCAGCTCGGTGATATTTTTGTCGAACTGCTCCTGCAGCCAAAGGGAGGGATAGATGTAGCCCGCGGGGGAAGAGGAACCCATAACGCTCCAGTTTACGCCGCTCACATCCTCCCAGGTGAGATCCTCGCCGGCGTTGACCTTGGCGGCAAGCGCCTGTCCCTTTTCGGACGGGCCGGCGATCATCAGAGCGCGGTAGCTGGTGACCTGGTTCGTGGTAGCCTCGGTGGGGGCGTTGTCATTCCAGTCCTTGGCGCTGTCGGAATCAATGGACAGGCCGTCGCGGGTGGCTGTCAGCAGTACGTCGCATCCATCGTCGTACAATACATAGGTGCCGCCCGGAATCAGGCCAACGTCGGCAGTGCCGGCGGAAAGGGCCTCACCCACAGCCTCATAGCTGGTGCCCACAGTGATCTCCACCTCGCCCACGTCATAGCCCAGGCCGGCAAGCTCGGCAGTGAGCATTTCTTTCAGAGGCTCGGTGGCGGTGATGATCTCCTCCGGTTCGCGGGAGGGAACAAAGGCGATGCTGAGCTTTTCGATGGATTTGCTGCCCGCTTCACCGGAGACAACGGACGAAGGAGCAGTGCTGCCGGAAGCGGCCGCAGAGGTGCCGCCGGATGTGCTGGACGAACTGCAGCCGGCCAGCAAGCCAGCGCACATCGCGCCTGCAAGGAGCAGGGAAACAGATTTTTTCATGTTAGGTCCTCCTGTGTTTTCTTGTTTGTGGCAGATATATTGTAAGGGACGACGCGCCCTTGCAACCGGAAAAGCGCTCATGCCGTATCGCCGATGCGGATGTGCGTGGGGACAACAACCGTGACCGCCTGCGTCCGCTTCTGGCTGATGCGCCCGAATAGGATCTCCAGCGCGTTTTCCCAGATATAGTCCGGAAACATTTCGATGCAGGTACCGGTGGGCCATTTGCTTTCCAGCGTTTGGATATCCTGATAAATGATGACGGCAACATCCTTGGGCACGCGCAGGCCCAGTTCACGGAAAGCCTCCAGCGCGCCTTCGGCCACCTCGTCACTGCCCAGCAGCATGGCCTCGGCCAGCCTGCCCTCGCGTGCGGCCTGCCGGGCAAGAGTATAGCCGCTTTCACGGCTGATGTCTCCCACATGGAACACAGTGGGATCATACAGGCCGCGTTCCTCTAAAATACGGCGCAAACCGGACAGGCGGCGGCCGCCGATGCGCACGCCGCCGTGCTCGTACACGCCCCCGATATAACCGATGCCGCGGTATTGCTTTTTGTCCAGCAGGTAAGCTGCCATCTGCTTCAGGCCCTGGTCGAAATCCACCTGGATCTGGTCGAACTCGTAATTGTGCTGGTCAGAATTGACGAACACGATGGCGAAAGACAGAGAACGGAGAAAATCCATCTCCGGCGCGGTGAATGCGCCAAAAGCGATCACGCCGTCCACGGGCTGAGGTTGGCCGAACATCAGTCGGATAAAGGAAACGTCGTACTGGTCCGTCATCATCTGCACCAGGCACGACAGAGAAGAAAGGCGGATGTTGGGCCTGTCCGGCCGGATGATGCGCCAATCAGCCACGCCGATGATGAGCTTTGTCTTTTCCGCCGCAGCCCTGCGCTGACGGGGAGAAACATAGCCCAGCGCATGGGCGGCCTGGAAGATGCGCATGCGCACCTCAGGCGTGACGGACATGTTGTCATCCCTGTTCAGCACCCGTGATACCGTTGTGGCAGAGACCTGTGCGCTCTGTGCAACGTCTTTGATGGTGGCCATGTGCAGTTCCCTCCTCTGGTTTTACAATTTAAGTATACCGGGCACGATGCCAAAGTCAACTATTTTTACTGATTTTTTACTAAAATAAAACAAAAAAGAACAGCGCGCTCTGAAGGAAACGCGCCGTCCGGCAGAGTCAGTTTTTTTTCAGCAGCCTTTGATAGGTACAGTCGATGGCAAACGCGCCCAGCGGCGCGGTGATGAGGATGGACAATACGGCCACTGTCAGCACGATATCACCGCAGGCAAGGCCCATGCCCAGCGGGATGGAGCCGATTGCAGCCTGTACGGTCGCCTTGGGACAGTAGGCCAACATACAGAATGCGCGCTCTCTGAGGGAAAGGCGGGTGCGCAGCAGGCACACCCATACGCCCAGCATTCGGAAGAGAAGTACCAGAAAGATGAGCAGCACCGCCTTTGTGCCGGCGCCCGCGGCATAGCGCAGGTCCACTGTGGCGCCCACCAGAACAAACAGCAGCAGCTCGGCGGCTACCCAAAGCTTTGCATATTTGGCCGAGAGCCGCGCGGCGACCTCACCCCGCTTCCGCTGAAGCGCCACACCGGCTGCCACCACCGCGATGAGACCGGAAAAGCCCATCCGGCCGCTGAGGCTATCCTCCAGCGTGACGAGCAGGAACGAAATGCTCAGCAGGATCAGCACCTTTGCGCTGTCCCGCAGACGAAGGCGGCGGAACACGGCCGCCAGCAGGGAACCGCATGCCGCACCCGCCAGAATGCCCAGCACAATGGAGAACGGGATCCGCGCAAGCGTGCCCGCCGAGATACCGCCGCCGTCCGCAAGCCCGGTGAAGGCCGTAAAAAGAACGATAACGAACACATCGTCCACCGAGGCGCCGGCCATGATCATTTGTGGGATGCCGGCGCGCGTACCTCTCCCTTCCTCCATTAGACGCAGCATTTTGGGAACGATCACAGCGGGCGACACCGCCGCCACGACGCTGCCCATGATGGCTGCGTCCAACACAGAGATGCCCAGCAGGCGCGGCGCAAGCAGCACCATTCCGGCGATCTCGAAGCAGGCAGGCACGAAGCAAAGCAGCACGGCAGGCCGTCCGGCCCGCTTCAGGTCGGCAAGCTCCAGGTTCAGGCCCGCGCGCGTCAGGATGATGATGAGCGCAATGCGGCGAAGATCGGCCGAGATGGCAAGGATGCTGCCATCCAGCACATCCAGCGCATGAGGACCGAGCAGGATTCCGGTGAGCAGCATGCCCAGCAGCGGCGGCAGTTTCAGCTTTTTACAGAGCCCGCCCAGCAGCATGCCGCACAGAAAGATCACGGCCAGACTGAATAACATAGTGTTCCTCCTTTTCGCAGAAACAAAAAAGCCGATGCTTCTGCGACGTAAATAAAATCGCAGAAGTCATCAGCTTGAAAAGCGGTTTTGGATAAAATCCAGGGGAGAACTTCATTCCCTGTAATGGATTATAACCTGGAGAAAAAGGCGTGTCAAGAGGGAGGGGCTTTTCTGGCGTTTCCGTATTCGCCGTGTTACAATGTGTTCAGAAAAAACAGCGTAGAGCTGCGCTGCAGATTGAAGGAGGAATGGATTTGAGATACAGAAGAAAGCTTTTCCGCTTGCGCGACCCTTACGACATAGAAGCTTCGCAGGATCTGTTTTTACAGGCTGTCCGGGAAAATTGTGCGTACCATTACGCGCATTGCGGAGAATACCGTGCGATTCTTGAGCATTTTCATTTCTCACCTGAAACGCTGCGTTGTGAAACGGATCTGGCCCGTCTGCCCGCCTTGCCCACCGCCTTTTTTAAAGGACGTGAGATTTATTCCATGCCGCGTGGGCGCCAGCTGGTCCGGGCAACGTCATCCGGCACAAAAGGACAGATGAGCCGGATCGGCTTTGATGCGGGAGGGCTGTTGTGCGGGCTGGAGATGGTGGTGCGCATCGCGCAGCGGCACAGCCTGTTTTCTGTGCGGCCCGCACATTACATTCTGCTGGGATACAAGCCGCACCGGGGCAACCAGACGGCTGTCACAAAAACTGCATTCGGAGCAACGCTTTTCACGCCGGCGCTAAGCCGTACCTACGCACTGCGCTATGGCCCGCAGGGGTATGAGCCGGACCTGGATGGCGTTGTTGCTGCGGTGCGGCGGCATGCGGATTCTGCGTTCCCGCTGCGGTTTATGGGGTTTCCGTCCTACACTTATTTTATGCTGCAGAAAATGGAGGAACAGGGAATGCGGCTGCGGCTGCACCGTGGGTCCAAGATCATGCTGGGCGGGGGATGGAAACAGTTTTACCGGCAGCAGGTAGACAAGCGCACGCTTTATGCGTTGGCGGAAAAAGTATTGGGCGTGGGACAAGAGAATATCGTTGAGTTTTTTGGGGCTGTGGAGCATCCGATCCTGTACTGCGCCTGTCCCAACCAGCATTTCCATGTGCCTGTATACAGCCGTGTGATAATCCGGGATGTGCGTACGCTTGCGCCCCTGCCGCACGGGAAGCCGGGCCTGGTGAATTTGATTACGCCGATGGTAGGCGCAACACCGGTCGTAAGCGTGCTTACAGACGATTTGGGGGTGCTGCATGACGGCGCCTCCTGTGGCTGTGGCATCGAAAGTCCTTATTTGGAGCTTTTGGGGCGTGTGGGCTTAAAGGAAATCAAGACCTGTGCGGCGGGTGCCGCGGAGCTGCTGGCGGGGGTGAACGGATGATACTGGCGAAGGGGAAGCTGTACGGCGAAGAAGAACGTGAAGTGCTGCTGGCACGGCTGGAAGATGAAATCAATGAGACACGTGTCCGCGCGCCGCTGCGCTCAGAAACGGTGATTGCAGCGCTGGACGCACTTGGGAGACATATCGAAAACGGACAGTTTGACGCACAGCTTGCTGCGCTGGGGCTTTCGCGCCGCACAGATGCGGTGCGTACAGCGACCGCCATGCTGCGGCGGGAAAATCTGGAATACCGTCTGCACATGGAACTGGGAATGCACCTGGGGAGTGAGTATCCGCTGACGCCGCCGAACGGGAGCGCACGGCGCATATGCCGCGCTGTGCCGCTGGGCACAGTGCTGCATATTGCCGCGGGCAATGCAGACGGCCTGCCGGTTCTGAGCCTTGCGGAAGGGCTGCTCACCGGTAATATTAATCTGCTCAAGCTGCCTCAGGCAGACGGCGGGCTTTCGGTTGAAGCGGTTCGCTGCATGCTGGAAATCGAACCGGAATTGGCGGATTATATCTATATCTTCGACACGCCTTCCAGTGATGTTGTTACGTTGCAAAGGCTGGCAGCCCTATGCGACGGCATCATTACGTGGGGAGGAGATGCGGCTATAGAGGCGGTGCGCCGTTTTGCACCTGTGGGAGCAAAATTGATCGAATGGGGGCACAGGCTGAGTTTTGCTTATATCTCCGGCTACGAGGATGAACAGCTGGAGCTGCGGGCCCTGGCGGAACATATCATTCAGACAAAGCAGCTGCTGTGCAGCTCCTGCCAGACAATTTTTCTGGATACAGAGGACATGGAACAGGTATATGCTTTTTGCGAGAAGTTTCTGCCATACTTAGAAGAAGCGTCACGGCGTTTCCCACAGGAAGGCATCGAGGAAACGGCGGAGCAGACGCTCCGCCGCTATCTGGATGAGATGGTGCAAGCCATACAGGGAAGAGCGACGGACACACGCGTGTACAGAAGAGAATTTTGCCGCCTTGAAGCGTGTTTGGATGACAATCTGGTGCTGTCGGGATTGTTCGGGAATTGCCCGGTCAAGCGTCTGCCGGCGGCACGTATGCTGCCGGTGCTGCGCAGAGAAAAGGGCAGGCTGCAGACGGCGGGGTTAATTTGTGCGCCGGAGCGCCGTTTGGCGCTGGCACAGCGCCTTATGTGCTGCGGCCTTGTGCGCATTACGCGTGCGGGAGATATGTCTGAGAGTCTGTGCGGAGAAGCGCACGATGGGGAATATCCGCTGCGCCGGTATGTGCGCATTGTGGAGGTGGAGCCCTGAAACACAAAAGGAGACGCGCCACACAGCGCGTCTCCTTTTATGGAAAAATGGTATGGTCAAATACTCACAGCGCTCCCACAACGCGGTGGGGGACGTACAGTTCTTCCAGATAAGCAACGTCTTCAGCGCTCAAGCGGACGTCCAGCGCACCGGCCGCGTCATCCAGGTAGCGGGCCTTCGTGGCGCCGATGATGGGTGAGGTCACGCCGCGGGCAAACTGCCATGCAAGCGAGATTTGTGTCATCGTGGCGGCGTGCTTTTGGGCAAGCTCATGGACGCGCAACACAATGCCGTAGTCGCTCTCCCGGGTGCTGTCATATTTGGAAACGGCGGTTTTGTCCGTCCGGCTGCGCTTGGTGTCTGCGTCCCATTCCAAACGGGAGAGCCGCCCCGCCGCCAACGGGCTGTACGGGGTGCGGGCCACGTTCTGCTGCGTGCAAATGGGGATCAGCTCCCGCTCATCCTCGCGGTAGAGCAGGTTGTAGTGGTTTTGCATGGAAACAAATGGCGTCCAGCCGTTGTCCCGCGCTGCAAGCTGCATGTTGAAGAATTGATAGCCGTACATTGCGGAAGCGCCCAGCGCACGTACTTTTCCCGCCCGTACAAGGCTGTCCAGCGCCTCCATCGTCTCCTCGACGGGCGTGTCTGCGTCATAGCGGTGGATGATGTACAGGTCCAGATAGTCTGTGCCCAGCCGCTGCAGCGTGCCGTCGATCTCGCGCAGGATGGCCTCCCGGGAGAGGTGCCCCTCGTTGAAGTAGACCTTGGAGGCGAGGATGACCTGGTCGCGGGGGACGTTGCTGCGGATGGCGCGGCCCAGGTATTCTTCGCTGGTACCCGCTGAGTAGGTGTTGGCAGTATCGAAGAAGTTGATGCCCAGCGAAAGCGCGTGCTTCACGATCTCTTCGCTTTCAGCAGGGTCCAGCGTCCAGGCGTGCATCCGGCTGGCCGGGTCGCCAAAACTCATGCAGCCTACGCAAAGGCGTGACACCGTGAGAGGTGAATTACCGAGCTTTACATATTCCATTGTATTTTCTCCTTTTTAACAATAGGGGGCTTCCTGTTGCACAGGCAGCTTCCGAGCCTTTACGCCGTTGTGGGCAGACATGCCCGCCCATAGCGGCCTTGCAGGAAAAGCTTATCATATGGAGTTCGCTCCAAGTCAAGCGAAATCGGAAAAAACACATTTTTGCAGTACAGCCGGTCCGTTTTGCGGCGGGGCGGAAGGAGTGTCTGATGCAGGCAGCGTGAACCAGAATACAGTGCCGTGGGGGTTGTTGTCACGCACGCCGATCTGGCCGCCGTGGGCTTCCACGATGGAACGGCACAGGGAAAGCCCGAGGCCGAGCCCGCGCCGTCCGTCGCCGCGCTTTGCCTGTGCGGTGTAAAACATTTCAAACAGCTTTTCTTTGGCTGCGTCCGGGATGCCGGGGCCGTCGTCAGCGACCTCCACGCGAACCGTTTCTCCGCTGCGCTGTGCGCTCACTGCAATGCTGCTGCCCGCAGGCGTATATTTTATGGCGTTGTCCGTTAGATTGATGAGCACCTGGACGATGAGCTGCGGGTCCATTTTGGCCATCAGAAGATCGTCGGGGACAGCGAGCGTGACGGTGTGCTCCGCGCTGCGGCGGTTTAAGTGACGCAGCGCCTCCTGGGCTACTTCGTCGATGAGCTCCGGCTCCAGTGTGAGCTGCATGGTACCGTTTTCGATGCGCGTTACGGTGAGAAGATTTTCCACAAGGCTGATGAGCCACATGGCGTCGTCATAGATATCGGTATAGAGCTGCTGTTTTTTCTTCTCGTCCAACAGCTCCGGGCCGCCCATCAGGATGCTGGCGTTGCCGGAAATACTGGTGAGCGGGGTGCGCAGATCGTGGGAAACAGCGCGCAGCAGATTGGCGCGCAGCTGCTCCTGGCGGGCCTGGATGAACAGCCGGTTACGGGCCTCGGCAGCCTGCTGGCGCTCCAGAGCAAGAGCAAATTCATTCAGCATCGCCAAAAGCAGATTGCGGTCGTAAACGTCGAGCGGGCCTCCGAGATCCATGGCGATACCCGCCACCGCGAACACCGTGTCCTGGCTGCGCACGGCAAGATAGAGGCACTTCGCGCCGGGCAATGTGTCCGTGCCGGCGCCGGCGTGCTTGTTGTTGCGGAATACCCACTCCGCCACGGCCTGTTCGCCGGGTGTGATATAGGGAGCGGTATCCGTGCCGGCGTCCGGGGCGGGAAAGACGGTTGGGCGGCCCAGCGTCTTTCCGTCGGCCAGGTACAGGCAGATGGTGCGCCCCAAAAGGCGCTGCATCTGCCGGGCCATTTGGCGGATGATGTCATCCTGCGTTTCGCTTTGCTGCAGCTTCTGGCTGGTCTCCAGCAGGACCTCGGTGCGGTAGGCCTTCAGGGAGGATTGCCGTGCCTGGCGCTGGGCGCGCACCGTCAGGGTGCTGGTGATGAATGATGCGGCGAACATGATTGCGAAGGTGACGGCATAGCCGGGATCGTTGAACTGGAGCGTGAAGCGGGGCACGGTGAAAAAGAAGTTGAACAGAAGCACGCTGAAAAATGAAGCAGCGGCACCGTAAATACGGCTGCCGGTGCAAACGGAAACAAACAGTACCCCAAGAATGAACACCGTAATGACATTGGCCTCGCTGAGGCCAATTGCGGCGAAGCCGAGTGCCACCGCGGTGGAAAGGCCAAGCAGGCCGAGCGTCTTGAACGTATCTGCCGGCGTCAGCCGCTCGGGCGGCGCGCGGCGGTGTCTGCGGTAGGGCGGCAGATTATCCGGAATGATGTACACATCCACATTGGGGGCCAGCGCCGTCAATTGCTCCACCAGCGTGGGCCGCGGCAGAATGCCGCGTCTGTTGTTGGAACGTCCAATGACGATTTTGGAAACGCCGCTGGCGCGTGCGTATTCGGCAATTTGCGCGGCGACGTCCTCGCCGTAAACCGTGGCGATGCGTGCGCCGAGCTGTTCGGCCAGGCGCAGGTTGCCGCGCAGGCGGGCGAGGCTCTCGCCATTCAGCTCCCGGGTGCCGGGAACCTCGACAAACAGGGCGGTGAAACGGCCGTGAAATGCATCGGAAAGGCGCGCCGCTGTGCGGATGACACGGGCATTGGAGGGAGAGGATGACAGACAGATGAGGATATGTTCGCCGGTATAATAGCCGGCGCTGGCATCCTTGCCTTTTTCCGCGCGGCGGTTCACACGGTCGGCCGTGCGGCGCAGAGCAATCTCCCGCAGCGCCACAAGGTTCTCTCTGGTGAAAAAATGGTCCATGGCGCGGCGGGCCTGAAGCGGACGGTAAACTTTTCCCCTGTCCAGCCTGGCCAGAAGGTCATCGGGTTCGATGTCCACCAGCTCCACCTGATCGGCATTATCGAACACACTGTCCGGCACGCGTTCGCGCACTGTAATGCCTGTAACAGCGGCTACAATGTCGTTCAGGCTTTCCAAATGCTGAACATTCACGGTGGTGTACACATCAATGCCAAGCGCCAGCAATTCTTCGATATCCTGGCAGCGCTTTCGGTGCCGGCAGCCCTCCGCGTTGGTATGGGCAAGCTCGTCCACAAGAAGAAGGGCAGGGCGGCGTGCGATGGCAGCGTCCAGGTCAAATTCGCGCAGCGTCACATTTTTGTATTCCATGCACAGCGGAGGAAGCTGTTCCAGTCCCTCCAGCATGGCGAGCGTATCCGGACGCGTGTGAGGCTCGATGTATCCGGCCACAACGTCGGTTCCCGCCGCGAGTGCCGCGTGTGCGGCTTCCAGCATGGCGTAGGTTTTTCCCACGCCCGCAGCATAGCCGAAGAATATCTTCAGTCTGCCGCGCACATGCGCCGCATCGGCCTCTTGCTGCTGGATCTGATGCAAAATCCGGTCGGGGTCCGGCCTTGTGTCCTGCATGAAAACGCCTCCTGTCGTGCGCTTGCTAAAATTGGAAATAAATAAACTCCGCAAACAAAAAGAACTCCCGCACATCACGCGGCGGGAGTGAAAAGCATGTGCGCTCAACAAAACAGCAGCATGGGCAGCGCGAACAGGCATGCAAGGGCTGAAACGCCGCTCAGCAGAAGAACAGGTATGCCGATATAGCTGAAAAACCAGAATGCCGCAGTGTGTGTTTCAAGATATGCTGCGATGCTCCTGCGCAACGCGGCGAAAGAAACCGCCGCACGCCTCTTTTCTCTTTTGGCCGGGCGAGACCATTCTGCGGGACAACGTACAGCCTGTGTGTTCATCATTGTGAAAGCCTCCTGCAAAGGGGGAAAACACTTGTTCCCCTTTGCAGCTTCAGTGTATCACAACCGCTGTGAACGTGCCGTTAAGGTGCCGGAGGGCGCGCAAAAAAGCTGCAAAGCCAAAATAAAGGCTTTATTAAGACCGTATTCCGGACAATTTCAGTATAAGACGCGAAGGCTTTGCGTGCCGTTAAGAGTTTTTCGATACTGTTAATATTGCATAAGGACACAGAATAAAAGCCGCCGTGAAAGCTTCACAGCGGCTTTTGGCTATTGCACAGGATTCACTCAGAAAGGGGCATGCCCAGCTTTTCCGCGATTTCGTCCAGCTTCATTCCGGACTTCTGAGCCTGCTTTACAAGCTCCCGGATGCGCTCGGCCTTGCTTTTGCGGGGCTTTCGCTTTTTAGGGGAAAGCACTTCTTTTTTGCGCTCGGCCAGTTTTGCGGCCTTTTCCTGCACAGCGGCAATCTTCGCGTCAAATTCCGCGCACGCCGCGATTTTTTTCTCCTCCAGTCCGCGAATGTTTTCCTCCAGTTTGGAAATCTGCCCGTCGATATCGGCGGCGATCTGTTCAGGCGTCCTGCGGACACGTTTTTGTTCAGCCATCTATCAACAACTCCCAGCGGTAAATTTTTCTAATAACAATATAGCACAAGACGTTTGCGGGAACAAGGGCTTTTTTGACGAAGCCATACAAAATGTTACTTTATGCGGAACGAGCGCGGAGCGCGGAAATACACCAGCACCAGTGCGGCGGCAATGTACAAAACTGTGAATCCAAGCAGCACCGCCGTAAAAAAGCTGCCGCCCACCTCTATCTGCAGGCAGGCGAAGCAAAGCAGATACATGGCGGCATGGATGCCCGAAAACAGAGGGTTCTTGGTTTTCAGGCTTTCGGAATAGGGCTGGAAGATGTAGTAAAGGCACAGGTGGTGCGCGGTGAACAAAAGCGAGAGCAAAAGAAGCGCGGCACAGAACAGGGCAAGATCCGCGGTGAAAATACCGGTGCCGCTGATGAGGCAGAAGCCGGCCGCCGCAAGGCACAGCGCGCCCGCTACAAGCCCGTTGTACAGGGCTACGCGGCGCAGGCGAATGCCGAAGCTGCGCAGGATGACCTTAGGCTTGCGGTACCAGGCATAGCGGAGCAGGTCTTTATCGCAGTTGTAAAACATGGCGCGGCAGGATTTATCCGCCACAGTGATGCTGTACATGATGAAAACAAAGGAGGGGAGCATAGCGGTCAGGTTCCGGCTCAGGGCTGCGGCAAGTTCCGGGCTGGAGATGCGCAGCGCCGCGGCCGCGGCAAAGGCCAGCGCCGCAGCGGCCAGGCGGTACCACACAGGGCGCAGCAGCTGCCGTCGGTGCCTCGCAAAGAACAGCGCGTTCAGGTAATCGTACCCTTTCAGGCGCTGGAGCTTTGCCAGCGCTTCCGAAGAAAGCGCGGCGTCGGCCTCCCGTACTTCCACCTCCTTGAACGAGGAGCCGGAGGCAGTTTTGAGCATGGAGGACAAAAGAAAGTTGAGGTCCAGCGAGCGCGGCAGCTTGCGTGCATAGCCGGGATATCCGGCGGCGATGTAATAAAGGCACAGCGCACCTGCCGCGGCAAAGGCCGATATGGATGCGGGATGCAGCAGAAATGCGGCCAGGCCCATGTGCCAATCAAGGCCCAGCAGCGGCGGCACGTATGCCCCCGCCAGCCCCACGGCGATGACGAGCCAGGCGTACCCGGTGCTGCGGACAAGCACACGCCCCGTGCGGTCGAACACAAACAGATGGAAGGCTTCGCTCATCATGCGGAAAGCCGCCAGCAGAACCCAGGCGGCCGCGCCCTGCCACAGCGGCGCGCCGAAAAGCCATGCAGCCAGCAGAAGGAAGGGAAGATAATAGGAGAAAAACGGCACATACCGCAGCGCAAGAGAAGCCTGAATATAGCTTCGGGCATCGGCGTGCAGATATTTGAGAAATGCGACCTTTTCCCGCGTTACATTGAAAATATGGCTGTCGCCAAAAGCGCCGAGGATACAGCTGAGGAAAAACAGCATGGATAGGAACAGAGAGAATTCCTGCCCTGCAAACTGCGGGCGGCTGCCGGCCAGCAGAATGACCGGCAAAAGCAGAAATGTAAGCAGATAAAGCGGTTTGCCGCACAGGTCGATGATCTGCCGGACGGCCACCGCCGCAGCGGAAAGCGCTTTTTTTGCACGGTAGCCCGCGTAGGCCGTCGGCGGCACAAGACGGCCAACCATCCAAAGACGGCTGAAATAATAAAGAAACGCGTTCACCCAAAGAGCGTCCCGCATTTTTATGATTTGTCCGACCATCTGTCTCATGCTTCGCCCTCGTCTTTCAGAAGCTCGATGAGTTGTGCCTCAAAATCTCCGCTATGCAGCAGCGCGTGGTCCAGTTGGCTCAACATGCCCTCATGCAGCACGGCGATCTCATCGCAAAGGTCTGTGGCAAGCTGCAGAATATGTGTGGAAAATACGATGATGTGCTCGTGCTTGATTTGGCGCAGAAGCTGTTTTATTTCCAGCGCGACCACTACGTCAAAGGAGGTGAGCGGTTCGTCCAGCAGAATAACGGGCGGCCGCGCGATGAGAAAGCACAGCATCTGCACCTTGTTTTTCATACCGTGGGAGTATCCCTTGATGAGCCGGTGCCGGTCCTCCGGAGCAATCTGCACCATGTCGAAATAATCATCGGCGGAGCGTCCGTCCCGAATACGTGCAGCATTGACGTCCATATAAAAACGCACGAATTCATATCCGGTGAGAAAGTCCGGCAGAATGGGTGTCGCGAACACATAACCCACGTCGTCCGGATTCAGAGCGCGGCGTGTGCCGTCTTCCAGCACAAGCTCCGCTGTGCCGCCGTCGGGCGGCACCTCGTCCGTCAGGCAGTTGAACAATGTGGTTTTGCCTGCGCCGTTGCGCCCCAGCAGGCCGTAGATCTTGCCTTGCTGGAACGTGAAGCCGCAGCCCCTAAGGACTTCCTTTTCTCCAAAGTGTTTTCGGATGCCTGTCAGTTTCAATTCCATTTGTGCTTGTTCTCCTTTCGATCCTTCCGGTCACGGAAACGCGAAAAGGCACCGCCGGCACCCTGTCCGGAAAAGGGCGCGGCAATGCCTTGTCTCCGGGAAAAGCGCAGTGGGCGCAGGAGCGGTGCTGCCGCTGTTCTGCATGGTTTCCTCCAATGAACGGGTCAGATAGCGCCCTTATTATAGCAGACATCCACAAAATACTTCAAGAATTGTCGCAGGCAGCTTTGGGCATTTTCAGGCCGGAAAAACTGGTTTGTCCGGCGGGAGGAGCAGAGACTGCCGTTATCGTTCTGTTTCTCGCCCGCATGCAGGCGATTGCCCCAACAGCTCCCGGCTGAGCGCCTCGATCTGCGGCGCAAGCTGTGCGCGCCGGCGTTTTGTCAGATGCAGAAACATCGGATAAGCCAGCGCCAGCACGGCGATGCCGGTGCAGCCGACGGCCACGCCCAGGGCGAAAACACCTGTCCACACCATGGTACAGCACATGCCCAGCCCGAGCATCAGCGTACCGCATACGCCGAGCGCGATGCCGGCAATGGTACCGGGCTGCTGGGCGCTTTTATCCAAGCGGCGCAGAAGCTCCATTTTATCCTCCTGGAGCGGCGTGTATTTTTGGAGGATGCGCCTGACCTCCTCCTGCTGCCGGGCGGAGTAGGTATAGGTGAAAATCTCCTTGTTTTCTTCCATAAACAGACACTCCTTTAGAAATGAATGGACGGCGGTGCAGCGGAAGCAGCCGCGTTCTGCCGCGCGGCCCGCCGGAGAAGGATATTTCCGCGTACGGCCATAAATACGGCCATGCAGAATACAAGCGAGCACACACAGGCTCCGGTGACGGCGTTCATCGTCCGGCGCATGGCCGCGTCTCCGCCGAATTGGGCAAGCATGGCGGTCTGCAGGGTCAGTACGCTCATCAGCGCACCGGCCAGGCCCAGCATTTTTGCGGCCGCATGCACGGGGTCATGCATGCGGTGCGCTTTCACCGCGCTGGCTGCTGCGCTGCCGAAGCAGTAAAACGTATATGCGGCTGAGGCATAGATCAGCGTGCCGGGATAACGGTATGCGCGGTTCTGCCAGACCATTTGTGCGGCTATGGCCGTCATGGCCAGATTCAGGGCAAACATCAGCACACCGCAGCGCCGGTAGACACGCAGCCCGCGCATCTGCCGGACAGGAGCGGCAGACGGCCCGGCGGGCGGAGCGTTCCGCACGCCGCGAAGTACTGCAAAACGCATGGTGCTCAGAACGGTGTAATACACTGCCGCCGCACCGAACCAGGGTGAGCGGAACCAGATGCCCGCGTACAGCTTGCAGGCGGCGAAGCAAAGATTGACGCACAGCCCGGCGCGAAGGGAAACAAGCGCGCGCAGCGCGGCGTCGGCACGCCAGCGCCGCACCGGGGGCAGGCCGTAGACAGCGGTTTTTGCACGCCGGGCTGCAGGCACTGCACGGCAAATGGCCACGACCAGTGCATAGGTGGAAAAGGCATAGGCTGCGCGCGCGGCGGGAGCGTCCTCCCAGCCGTTGGAAAAGACGGTCCACAGGGAGGCCACGGCAGCAAAGGCAGCCAGCGCCGCCCAACCGCCGCCGGGGAAAAGCAGGCGGCGCAGCAAAGGCTCAGGGCGTTTCATTGGTTTCGGCGCGCAGCACCACGGAAAACGTGCTGCCTTTGCCCAGCGTGCTCTTCACCGCGATCTCTCCGCCCACGATATCCACCACACGGCGCACCAGCGCCAGCCCCAGTCCGTTGCCCTGCGTTGCGTGGGAGCTGTCGCCCTGATAAAATTTTTCAAAAATATGCCGTCCCGTTTCGGGACTCATGCCGCAGCCGGTGTCTGTGACGCACACCTCGGCCTGCGTGCCGGTACGCCGAAGGGAAACATGGATGCTGCCGCCTGCATCCGTGAATTTGACGGCGTTGGAGAACAGGTTGTTCCACACCAGCGTCAGCAGCTCGCGGTCCGTACGGACGGCCACGCCGTCCGGAATGTCCGCCTCAACAGCAAGCTCTTTTGCCTCCCATGCGTCCTCAAAGCCCAACAGGCATTCTCGAAGCTGCTCACCCAGATCGTAAGTCTCCGCCTGCGGGAAGATCTGCTGATTTTCCAGCTTGTTCAGTTTGAGAATATTGGCGATCAGGTCCGCCAGGCGGCGGGATGCATCTGTGACGGCCTTGGCATATTCGACGCGCTGCTCTTTCGGCAGGGCAGGGTCCTGCAGCAGGGAACCGTAGTTCTGGATGACGGCTAACGGCGTTTTCAGCTCGTGTGAAACATTGGCGATGAAGTCTGTACGCAGCGTTTCCACGCCGGAAAGCTCCCGGGCCATCTGGTTGAAATCCTCAATGATGGCGTCGAAGGCGTCGGCACGCTCCGGACCGTGAAGCGGCTCGATGTGCACGCTGAAATCGCCCTGGATGATGCGCTGGGTAGCGGCACGGATGCGCCGCACCGGGCGCTCCACTGTCAGCCTGCGCCGGATGCCGTCGATGACGGTGAAAAGCGCGCTCAGAAGCAGGATATTGAGAAAAGTGAGCAGCGCGTTTTCCCGCAGGATATCCGGGTCGAGCCGCATGGAATCAAGAAACAGCAGGAAAGAGCAGGTGACCACGAATGCGATCAGTGCGAAAAAAATCAGGAATTTTGTTGCGGAAAACAGATACCGGGGAAGCCGCCCGGCTCCCGAGAAGCGATCCCGGTTCATTTCAGCACCGCCTTATAGCCCAGCCCGTGCACGGTGACGATCTCAAAATCCGGGCAGGCGGAAAATTTGTCCCGCAGCTTGGTGATATATACATCCACAGTGCGCGGGCCGGAGGATGTTTCCATTTCCCAGAATTCCTCCATAAGCTGTGCGCGGGTGAAGGTCTTTTTCGGGTAGGAGAGCAGTTTGTACAGCAGGTCGAATTCCCGTACGGTGAGCGGAACCTCCGCGCCGCTCAGATAGGCCGTGTGCTCGTCTGCGTCCAGCAAAAGGCTGCCTGCCGTAAGCCTTTTGCTGCTGGCGATCTTTGCCCTGCGCAGCAGCGCGCCGATCCGCAGCAAAAGCTCGTCCAGGTCCACGGGCTTTACCATGTAATCGTCGGCTCCGGCGGAAAAACCGCGCTGTTTAGCCGTGAGATCATCCCGGGCCGTCATAAACAGGATGGGCAGCTCCGTGTTCTGCTCCCGCACGGTACGGGCAAATTCAAAGCCGTCTGTCCCAGGCATCATGATGTCGGAAATGATAAGGTCGAACACAGTTTCATACAACGCGTCATAGGCTTCCTCCGCACAAAGGCAGCCCACCGCTTCGTATCCGTTCCGCCCCAGAAACGCGCAGACCGCACGGTTCAGCTCCCGGTCGTCCTCCACCACCAATATCTTGAACAAAACATTTCCCTCCTCAATTTTCTGCTGCTATTATAAAATGCGATTGTTAAAGTTTTGTTTGCGCGCGTTCCGTTTGAGAAAATGGCGAAAAAAGCGGGAGCGGCGTTTTGGCCGCGCCCGCCCCGTATGGTCAGCCCGCATCCTGAGCGGCGTCGAACTGGGCACGGTACAGCTCGCTGTAATAGCTTCCCCGGCGCATCAGCTCGTCGTGGGTGCCGCATTCTGCTACCGTGCCCTCACGCAGCACGGCGATGACGTCCGCGTTTCGGATGGTGGACAGCCGGTGTGCGATGACAAAGCAGGTGCGTCCTTCCATCAGCCGAAGCATGGCGGCCTGGATACGGCGTTCGGTGCGGGTGTCCACATTGGAGGTCGCTTCGTCCAGAATGAGCATCGGCGCGTCCAGCAGCATGGCCCGTGCGATGGTGAGCAGCTGGCGCTGGCCCTTGGAGATGCTGTTGCCGCCGTCCCGCAGCACGGTGTCGTAGCCCTGGGGCAGCGCTTCTATAAAGCGGTCGATCTTGGCGGCCCGCGCTGCAGCGCGCACCTGCTCCAGCATCACACCCTCCTTGCCGTAGGCAAGGTTTTCGTATACGGTGCCCGAAAACAGCCAGGTGTCCTGCAGCACCATGGAATAGGCGCGGCGCAGGCTGGCGCGGGTGAGGGAAAGGATCTCCTGTCCGTCCACGGTGATGGAACCGGAATCTGCATCGTAAAAGCGCATCAGCAGGTTGATGACAGTGGTTTTGCCCGCGCCCGTCGGCCCCACTATGGCAACCACCTGGCCGGGCTGCGCGGCCAGCGTGAAGCCGTCCAGCACCGGCGCGCCGCCGTAGCCGAAGCGCACGCCGCGCAGTGCCACTGCGCCGCGCACACCGGAAAGCTCCCACGCGCCGGGAGCATCCGGGGCCTCCTCTGCTTCATCCAGCAGCTGGAACACGCGCTCGGCGGCAGCCAGCGCGGACTGCAGCTCGCTGATGATGTTGGCAAATTCGTTGATGGGACCGGAAAATTTGCGGGAATACAATACGAAAGAGGACACACTGCCCAGGCTGATGCCGCCCGCCATGTACAGCAGCGCGCCGAACAGGCTCACCAGTGCCAGAGACAAATTATTGATGAAGTTGACGCCCGGCCCAGTAGAACTGGAAAAGGCGTCCGCCTCATAGTTGGCGTCGCAGGCGAGGCGGTTCTTTTCCTCAAAACGGGAAAGAAACACCTCCTCCCGGCCATAGGCCTTGATGGTTTTCAGCCCGCCCGTCATTTCCTCGGCAAAGCCGTTCAAAGCGCCCAGACCGGCAGAGCGGCGGCGGTACAGCGGCCGCACCCGTTTGGAACGGTGTCGTGTAAACATCACGGAAATGGGAATGGTCACAACGAAAATAAGGATCAGCTGAGGAGAGATGGAGAGCATCATTCCAAAGGAACCGGCCACGGTGATGACGCTGGTGAGCATCTGTACCAGGTCGTTGGAAAGGGAGGCGTTGATGGTATCCACGTCGTAGGAGAGCACGCTCAATACGTCGCCGATGGCATGCGTATCGAAAAAGCGCACAGGCAGGCGCATCAAATGGTCATAGATGTCCTTGCGCATGCGGTAAACAACGTTGCGGCTCAGCCGCACCATCAGCGCGGCCAGCACATAGCTCAGCGCCGCTGCGGCAAAATAAAACACAAGCATCCGTTTTGCATAGTGGAAAACCGTGGTGAAGTCCACTCGGCCCGGCCCGGGGCGGATGGCGTCGATGGCGTAGCCCGAAAGCTTCGGGCCTGCCAAAGCAAGCAGATTGCCGGTAAGGCTGAGCGCCACTGCGGCGGCCAGCAGCCATTTGTAATGGTACAGATAGCGCCACAGGCGCCTGAGAATGGCTTTTGCTCCCGCGCGGGGCTTCTCGAAGGCCATGCTCGGCCCGCCGCCCATTCCTTTGCTGCGTGCCATTTATTCCACCTCCCCCATTTGGACCTGCGCGATCTCGCGGTAGCTTTCGCAGGAGCGCAGCAGATCGCTGTGCGTGCCGAGGCCTGCGGCGCGGCCGTCCTCCAGAACAAGGATACGGTCCGCGTTCTGGATGGAGCTGACGCGCTGGGCCACGATGATCTTTGTGGTATCCGCAAAGTCGCGCGCCAGCGCGCGGCGCAGCGCAGCGTCCGTCTTGTAGTCCAGCGCGCTGGAGCTGTCGTCCAACAGCAGGATCTCCGGGTCAGCCGCAAGGGCGCGGGCCAGCAGCACGCGCTGCTTCTGCCCGCCGCTCAGGTTGGCGCCTTTTGCGGCCAATTGAGCGGAAAAACCGCCCTTACGCTGTGCAATGAAATCCGCCTGCGCCGTGCGTGCCGCCGCAGCAGTCTGCTCCGGGGAAATTCCCCGCCCGAAGTCGATGTTTTCACCGATTTCATCCGCGTAGAGAAAGTCGTTCTGAAACACCACGCCGAACTTGCTGTGCAGCACCTCGGGCGGAATGGAACGAACGTCGCGTCCGTTCAGCCGTACCGCGCCGCTGTCCGGGTCGTAAAAACGCAGCAGCAGCCAGAGACTGGTGGTTTTTCCGCTGCCCGTCGGCCCAATGATGCCCAGCGTCTGGCCCCGTTTCAGAGAAAAGCTGACGTCTGAAAGCGTGTCTTTCACCTTGTCATAGGAAAAGGAGACATGGTCAAAGCGGAGGAACGCGTCCGCCTGCACCGGAGGAATGTTCTGGGGCGCAAGGTCCGCGGGCGCGGCCAGCACCTCGGCAATGCGCCGTCCGCTGGCCGCGCCCTTGGAGTACATAACAAACAGGCGGGAGACCATCATCAGCGCGTTGAGGATGATGGTGAAGTAGCTCAAAAATGCGATGATGGAGCCGGGCTGTGCAAGTCCTGCGTTTACGCGGTATGCGCCCAGCACGATGACCACCGTGAGCCCTGTATTGAGCAGAAGGTTCATAGCAGGGTTCGTTACGTTCATCAAAAAGCCGGCGCGCTGGTCGCAGTTCACCGCACGGGCGTTGGCTTCGTCAAAGCGGGCGCGCTCATAGTCTCCCTTGGACAGCGCGTGGATGACGCGGATGCCCGCCATGCTCTCCTGCGCGCGCCGTACCAGGGCGTCCAGTGCAAGCTGTGTACGGGTATAAAGCCGTATGCCCCGTGTGGAAACGAACCACACCACAAGCCCCAGCAGAGGCAGTGTTGCAATGAGCACCAGTGTGAGCACCGGCTCCAGCGAAAGCGTCAGCGCGATACCGCCCACCAGCAGGATGGGCGCACGCACACCCAGGCGCTGCATCCTGTCCACCATCTGGTGTACGTTGTAGGTATCGCTCGTCAGGCGGGAGATGAGGGAGGGCGTGGTGAATGCATCCTCCTGTGCGCAGGACAGCTGCATCACCCGTGCAAACAGGTCGTGCCGCAGCCGCCGCGTCACATCCCGGGAAGTGGAGCAAGCCAGTCGGTTGGCGATTACGTTGCCGCCCAGCGCCGCCGCTGCGCAGAGCACCATAAGCCCGCCCCAGAAAAGGATGCCGCCCAGCGCTCCGGCGGGAACAGCCTCATCCAAAATAACAGAGAGCATCCACGGCAAAAGAAGCTCGGCAACGGTGCCGAAAAACTTGATGAGCAGCCCCACGCTCATAATGCCCAGACGGGGGCGCAGATAATGCAGAACTGTTTTCATTGAATGTCCTCCGCGCGGCGGGCCAGGCGCTCCAGAAGTGACTCCAACCGGTCGCGTTCTTCCGAAGTCAGGTCATAAAACAGCTTTTCCCGCCAGGACCGGTATACGGCCCGTACGGCGGAAAGTGTTTCCTCGGCCTTCTGCGTGGGATAAACCTCCACCGCGCGGCGGTCGCTTTCACTGCGGCGCCGTAGGACGAAGCCGTTTTCCTCCAGCATGGCCAGCTGGCGCGTTACGTTGCTGCGGTTCACGTGCAGGCGCAGAGCCAGCTGATCCTGCGTAATGCCCGGCGCGGCGCAGATTTCCGGAATATAAGGCGCCTGCCAGCCGCTCAGCCCGCAGTCTGCAAGGTGAGCGTCCCGGTACAGTGCGGCACACCGGGAGATGGTATTGATGTTGCGCATCAAATGCTGCTTCATAAAAACCTCCTTCGCAGAAAACGCGCGGCAAAGGCGCAAAATGGTGAACTGCTGCGCGCGCATTCGTTGCGCACGCAACAATATGGGCCGAACGACGCCCCGCCGTCCGAATGGGGAAAGCGGGGCGTATGCTTATAACAATAACAGTATACAGAGTGGGCGAAAAAATGCAACCGGGAAAAGCAGTTCACTCTGCCATAAGGGAAGCGATCAATGCATCACGCAGCGCGTCCAGTTGGGCCAGAGAATCGTCCTTCAGCGCGGACTTCAGCGTGACCACAGGCTCCAAGATCTCCATGCTCTTCATTTCTTCCAGAAGGGCGCGCATCTGCCGGGCGCAGGACGGTGCCCAGGAGCCGTTTTCCATCAGGGCAACGGTGCGGTTTTGCAGGTTGAGCGCCTTCATGTCGTGCAGCAGATTCAGCATGGCGGGGTAGACCCCATTATTATAGGTGGGCGCGGCAAGGACCAGGTGGCTGCAGCGGAACACCTCGGCGATCATCGTGGAGACATGTGTGCTGGAAACATCATAGACGGCGATGTTTTTTACACCGGCCTCCGCCAAGCGGGAGGTAAGGATATTTACGGCATTTTCCGTATCGCCGTACATGGAACCGTAGAATACGGCCACGGAGCGTTCCTCCGGTGTATAGGTGCTCCAATGCCGGTATTTGTCCAGCAGCCTGTCCAACCCGGAGCGCCAAACGGGCCCGTGCAGCGGGCACACCATGCGGATCTCCACGCCCGAAAGCTTGTTCAGTGCGGCCTGGACCTGCGGGCCGTATTTGCCCACGATATTGCCGTAGTAGCGCCGCGTATCCGCCATCCAGCCGCACTCAAAGTCGATCTCGTCGTCGAACAGGTGGCCGTTCAGTGCGCCGAAGCTGCCGAAGGCGTCGGCGGAAAAAAGGATATGCTCGTGCTCTTCATAAGTCATCATCACTTCGGGCCAGTGGACCATCGGTGTAAACACAAAGCGCAGCGTATGCGCACCAAGGCTGAGCGTATCGTTTTCCACCACAGTGATGATGCGGCCCTCCAGGTCGAAGTCATAGAACTGGCGCATCAGAGTAAAGGTTTTGGCGTTTCCCACGACTTTCAGCTCGGGAAAGCGCAGCAGCAGTTCCTCAATGTTGGCGCAATGGTCCGGCTCCATATGGTTGACGACAAGATAGTCCAGATGCCGTCCGGCGAGCGTATGCATGATGTTTTCCAGAAACTGGCGCGAGATGGAGGCATCCACCGTGTCGATAAGCGCGGTTTTTTCATCCAGGATCAGATAGGAATTGTACGTGACCCCGCGTGGGATGGGGAACAGATTTTCAAAAAGGGAAAGGCGGCGGTCATTGCCGCCGACCCAGGTAACGGCGTCGCTGACAGCGCGTGTGCAGTACATGAGAGACAGCTCCTTTCTTGATAAAAACAGGCCCTCCGCACAGCGGCAGGCCGCCCCGCGGAGGGAGGAGGACCTGTATGCGGAGTGCTCTGCATACAGGTTCGATCCGGGCGGCAGAGGTTAGCAAAAGCTAATAGAATCATAGCATATTTTGCCCCGAATTACAAGAAAATGCCTCTGCACATGCATGAAAAAGCGAACCGTGCTGCCGCGGCATACCGGTCAGTCCGACAGAATGCGCCCGTCTGTGGAGATAACTGCTACACGCCAGGGAATGAATTTGCCGCTCTGCTGCAATGCGCGCTTGACGGCGTTTTCAATGCCGCCGCAGCAGGGGACCTCCATGCGCGCCACGGTCACGCTCTGGATATCGTTTTCACGCAGGATGGCGGTGAGCTTTTCCGCGTAGTCGCCCTCATCCAGCTTGGGGCATCCGATGAGCGTTACGCGGCCGCGGATGAAATCCTCGTGAAACGCACCGTAGGCGTACGCGGTGCAGTCCGCCGCGATGAGCAGTCGTGCGCCTTGAAAATAAGGCGCGTTCACCGGAGCAAGCTTGATTTGGACCGGCCACTGGGACAGCGCGCTGGCGGTACGGGGGACGGCGCTGTCCGCCGGGGCGGCTTCACGCCGGATGCTGCGGGCACCGCTGCCGGGGCATCCGCAGGGCTGCGGGGCGGCGTTCTGCGCTTTGGCGGCCATGACGGCCGCATGGTCATAGGCGGGAGCTTCGCGTTCTTCAAAGCGGATCGCGCCTGTGGGGCAGGCGGGCAGGCAGTCGCCCAGGCCGTCGCAGTAATCCTCGCGCAGCAGCCGCGCCTTGCCATCTATCATGCCGATGGCCCCCTCATGGCAGGCGGCGGCACACAGGCCGCAGCCGTTGCATTTTTCTTCGTCAATATGGATGATTCGTCTTTTCATGTCATTTTCCTCCCGGTTCATTTGCCGGCCGGGGCGCGTGGCTGCACACGCACGGCCTTTGCTGCTGTAAGCATACCGCGTCCACAAGAAACAGTATGTTGTTTTTACAACGAAATCCACATTTTTGCAGATACAGATAAAAAGCGCTCCGTGCACCGTGCGCAGCAAAAAAGGCCGATGCTATTCCGCGCTTGTGGTGAAAAAACAAGAGCGGCGCGGTTCTCATTGCGTCGCTCTTGCTGGCTCTACGGTGCGCCAAGGGGATAGGGGAGCGCGCCTGTGACCGTTTGCTTTGGGAAAAATATTCTTCTCCGTTTTTGCAGCTCTGCTGCAAATAGGCTTCGGACCCTGCCAATATCGGCATAACCGTGCTCCCGATCGGTTCTCCGTTTTTTAAGAGGAGTGGCCTGTATCACTTTTTGGCAAAACGGTTCATAAAAAAATCTGTGAAAGCGGCGAGCGCTTCGGTCTGTGACACATATACATAGAGACTCTCGTCTTCCAACCAGTCGCAGGCATTGATACCGATGTAGCTTTTTCTGTCAGGGTAGATAATAAAGGCATCGGTGGGGTACTTGTTCCGATAGGCTTTCAGAATTTCAGAACGGCGGTAATAGGTAGGTGCACCGCACCCAGAGAGAGCCGGTACGGTGGGAAGCGCCACGATCGTCTGATTTGCCTCATTCCAACCGACGATCAAATTCCCTACTTTTGTTTTACTGCCGTGGATAAACCCGTAATTGAACCGCGACACATCCTCTGTGTAGGCGAAAATCAGTTGATAGTCGGCTCCGTTTTCTACCGCTTGGTTGAACAGCAGACGCATTTTTTCGGCGTTTGCATTGCTCTTTTCCATGTCGATTTCAGGCCCCTTAAATAATTTGCTGAAAAAACCCATAACCATTCTCCTTGCTTGTAAAACAATTTTGTTTTATCACCACAGCGTTTCTGCTGTCATGAATAAAGGGGGACATACGCTTGGTGGACTGGCCAAGCCCTCCATAAGCTCTTGCCGCTGGAATCCTTGCATGGCTGTTCCAATCGCCAGCCGCACAGGCCAGAGGTTCTGGAAAGTGCGATACTTCCATGTGCGAATTTTCAGTCTCAGAGATATATAAAACTACAGCAGCCAAAACTGAAATAAATACAAATTTTATAATTTGTATTTATTTTGCTCAAAAAACTATCCGGATGTGCGGCATTAAAGCATACAATCCGGATAAATCTATGCGATGCATACCATCATCGGCAGAAGTTTTCTTTCTTTAAAGGCTCCAGGAAGTCCACGATGGCCTTGATTTGAAATGCGACTGTTTCATCAGCCGCTTCGGGAACAAACAGCGGCATTGTTTCCGGGATCGCTCTGCGGACAATCATGGCCATCAGGCTTATATTTGTAAACAAACCAACTCTCGCACAATCTGCCCCGATCCCAAAACACTCTAAAATATTGCCGAACAAACGGGTCTGCTTTTCCCGAAAGGTCCGATAGGCTTCGTGCGACAAACGGCGAAAGAGCATTTGCTGCTCTTCAATGGTCAAAATCAGGATCCCATTTTTTTCACCGTAGCAGCAGGCGTAAAGAAATTGTGTGACAGCCTCTCGCCAACTCAAAGAGGGAGCATCCATCAATTTCTGTGCGTATACAAGAACCCTTGGCTGCTGGAGGTAAAGTGCCTCTATGATGAGGGACTCTTTTGTGGAAAAAAAAGAATAGAAGAATGTGCGAGAGATTCCTACCGCCTTGTAGATTTGTTCCACAGTCGTATGCTGTATTCCCTGTTTCGCCAGGAGCTCAAGGCCTTTGGTGAGCAGCGCCTCTCGCACTTGCGCCTTTTCCGCTTCAGAATAAGCGACCTTTGGCATTTTATCCTCCTAAAAATAAAAACAAATGCATAAACTTGTTTTTATTTTACCATATACAATCGAAAAAAACAATTCAGAGTTTTTTGAAACAAAGAAGAAGCCGGAGCTAAAAGTAGAAGCGGCTCAGCCGATGCCGCCGCAAATGATGCTTAAAATGAATACCAACACGGCCAGCCCTACGTAAAGGTACCGCGCCGTGGGCAGGAACGCCCGGCACAGCGCTTTTTTGCGGCCCAGAACAAGCTCTTCTCCGATGCGTTTGCCGCCCAGCACCCAGTAGATGATGAACGCGCACAGCAGCGCTCCGAAGGGCACGACATAAATGGTGATGGCGTCCATCCATTTGCCCAGGTACGGCTCAAATTCAATAAACGCGCCCGCCGCAAAGGCCAACGCGCCCACCAGTACAACGGCGGCTTTGCGCGGCAGCTTTAGATGTGTCGTCACTGCCTCGGCGCACACCTCAAACATGTTGATGAGGCTGGTGATACCGGCAAAAATAACAGAGAGGAAGAACAGCACGGCAATGAAGCGCCCGCCCGGCATCTGTGCGAATACTTTGGGCAGCGTGATGAAAATAAGCGGAGGGCCTGACGCAGGGTCCATGCCGAAAGCGAACACCGCGGGAAGGATGGCAAAGCCGGCCAGCAGAGCCGCGCAGGTGTCCAGCAGCGCCGTCTGCATGGCGGCGCGGGGGATATCCTCTTTCTTGGAGAGGTAGCTGCCGTAGATGATCATGCCCGAGCCGGTGATGGACAGAGAGAAAAACGCCTGTCCCATGGCCATGACCCATGTCATCGGGTCCAGCAGCTTTTCCCACTGGGGAATCAGCAGATAGCGGTAGCCCTCGGCAGCGCCGGGCAAAAAACCCACATAAACAGCCACAACGAGAAACAGCACGAAGAAAGCGGGCATGATGATGCGGTTCACCTTTTCAATTCCCTGCAGCACGCCGCGCGCCAGGACCAGCACCGTGACGAGCACCACCACGCCGTGCCACAGCAGGCTGCCGAACGGCCCGGTGATCTGCCCGAAATATTCCTCGGATCCCACGGCAAACAGTGAACCGGAGACGGCTCCCCAGCAGTAACGCACCACCCATCCCACAATGACGGCGTATCCGATGGCGATGCCCAGCGAACCCAGCAAAGGAATGGCGCCCAGCACGCCGCCGCCTTTTTTGCCGCGGCTGCGCAGCGCGTAAGCGTAGGAGCCGATGGGCCCCGTGCCCGTCAGACGGCCGAAGGCGAATTCGCCGGAAAGGCCCACCCATCCGAAAAGGGCAACAAAGCCGAAATAAATCAGCAGGAACGCCGCGCCGCCGTACTGGCCCACGCGGTAAGGGAACATCCAGATGTTGCCCATGCCCACGGCGGAGCCGACAGAGGCAAGGACGAAGCCGATGCGGTTTTTGAAATTGGCAGGTTGGTTCTGCTGCATGAGAAAGCGTTCCTTTCAGCCGCTGCGGAGCTGCGCCCTGCGGCAGTGTGATGTCATTCAGTATATCATAAAACAGGATGCTTCCCAAGCCTTTTTTGTGTTTTTACCGGCATGAGCGGTATAAAAAAGGCCGCTGCATTTGCAGCGGCCCGTAAAAACCAAATGGGAAATCTTCAAAGCGCGCGGTTACGCAGGCTGTTTTTCCGCGCGGCGGCGTGCGGCCTTGCGCTGGAAGAACTTGACGCATTCCACAATGGGGATCACACACACGGCCAGAGCCATGGCAACGGCATATTCCGGCGCGCTGATGTGCGTAAAGCCGAACGCGTCCGAAATGCCGGGCAGGTAGATGACGCCGGTCGTCAGCACAAGGCTGAGCAGCATGGCGCCCCACAACACCTTGTTGTGAGAGCCGAGCGTGAACACACTGCCGCGCTGGCTGCGCATGTTGAAGCTGTGGAAGATCTCGGCCATGCTCATGGTGAGAAAGGCCATCGTCACGCCGTCGGGGCTGGCGGCGATCTCCCATACGCCGGATTCCATCCAGTGGCCGATAAAGTAGGCGGCCAGCGTTACGCAGGTGACCATAAAGCCCTGATACGCCACGTCTACGCCCAGCCCGCCGGAGAAGATGCCGTCTGTGGACGGGCGCGGCTTGCGGTGCATCAAATCCGGCTCGCCCTTTTCAAGGCCCAGGGCCAGAGCGGGGAAGCAGTCGGTGATGAGGTTGATCCACAGCAGGTGCACGGGCTCCAGGATAACAAAGCCCATGAGCGTGGCAAAGAACACGCTCAGCACCTCGCTCATATTGGAGCCCAGCAGGAACTGGATGGCCTTGCGGATGTTGTCGTAAATGCGGCGCCCTTCCTCCACGGCGTTGACGATTGTGGCGAAGTTGTCGTCGGCCAGCACCATATCGGCCACGTTCTTTGTAACGTCCGTGCCGGTGATGCCCATGCCGATGCCGATATCCGCGCTCTTGATGCTGGGCGCGTCGTTGACGCCGTCGCCCGTCATGGCTGTGACAAAGCCGTTTTTGCGCCATGCGTTGACGATGCGCACCTTGTGCTCGGGCTGCACGCGGGCATACACGCTGTAACGGCCGATCACTTCCGCAAACCGGTCGTCGGAGATGTCGTTCAGCTCCGCGCCTGTGATGGCTTCATCCGCTGTTTCGATGATGCCGAGCTGCTTGGCGATGGCGATGGCGGTATCCTTGTGGTCGCCTGTGATCATGATGGGACGGATGCCGGCTTGGCGGCACTCTGTAATGGCGTCCTTTACCTCGGGGCGGATCGGGTCGATCATGCCCGTCAGGCCCAGGAAGGTCAGGTCATGCTCCAGCGTGTCCGGCTCGAAATCCGGCGGAAGCTGGGGCCATTCGCGGCTGGCCGCGCACAGCACGCGCAGCGCTTTGTCGGCCATCTGCTTGTTCTGGCGCAGGATCTCGGCGCGGGCTTCCTCCGTCATGGGCAGTATCTTACCATCCTTGGCGTAAGAGGTACAGCGGCTGAGCACCACGTCGGGCGCGCCCTTTGTGTATTGGATATATGCGCCGTTGTTTTCGTGCACGGTGCTCATCATTTTGCGGCCGCTGTCAAAAGGAGCCTCGCCCACACGGGGCTGGGCCGCCTCCAGCGTGCCCTTGGGCAGGCCGACGCCGGTGGCGTAATTTACCAGCGCGCATTCGGTGGGCTCGCCCTCAGCGTCGCCGTTTTCGCCGGGCTTGGCGTCGCTGCACAAAGACATCGCGCGGGCCAGGGGCTCTTCTTCACCCACGTGCTCCACAACCGTCATCTTGTTCTGCGTCAGCGTACCGGTTTTGTCCGAGCAGATGACCTGTGCGCAGCCCAGCGTCTCCACAGCCGTAAGGCGGCGGATGACGGCATTGCGCTTGGACATGTTCGTTACGCCGATGGAGAGTACGATGGTAACGACGGTGGCAAGGCCCTCGGGGATGGCCGCGACGGCAAGACTGACCGCTACCATGAACGTACTGATGATGACGTCGAGGTGGAAATCGCCCGCCTTGATAAGGCTGAAGGCGAAGATGAATACGCAGATGCCGAGCACCAGCCAGCTCAGGATCTTACTGAGCTGCGCCAGCTTTTTCTGCAGCGGAGTCTGTCCCTCTTCGGCCTGCGCCAGCGCGCCTGCGATCTTGCCCATCTCGGTGTCCATACCGGTGCCCGTGATGAGGACACGTCCGCGGCCGTATACTACGGTGCTGCCCATATAGGCCATGTTTTTGCGGTCGCCCAGGGGGACGTCCTTGCCGTCGTCGAGGCCCAGTGCGGAAACGACTTTGTTCACGGGTACGCTTTCGCCCGTGAGCGCGGCTTCCTCGATCTTCAGGCTGGCGCTCTCCAGAATGCGGCCGTCTGCGGGCACGGCGTCGCCGGCGTCCAGAACGACAACGTCGCCCGGCACCAGCTCCTCGCTTTTCAGCGAGACCTGTTTGCCGCCGCGGATCACCTTACTGGTGGCGGCCGTCATTTCCTGCAGCGCCTCAATGGCTTTTTCCGCCTTGCTCTCCTGATACACGCCGAGTACGGCGTTGATGAGCACGACGATAAGGATGATGAACACATCCGCAAAGCTTTCGCCCGAATAAGCCGCCGTTACACCGGACACTGCCGCCGCAACAAGCAGGATAATGATCATAGGGTCGCTCAGCTGCTGCAGAAAGCGCTGCAGCGTTGTGACCTTTTTTCCTTCGGCCAGCTTGTTGGGGCCTTTTTCGGCCAGCCGCCTGGCGGCTTCCGCGTCGGTAAGGCCGTCCGGGGTGCTCTTCAGTTCGGCAAGCGCCCGGCCGGCCTCCTCACAATAAAACTTCAACACACAACATCCTTTCTCGTTTCAAGGGTTTCCCAATTTGGTGTTTCTATGAAAAAACAGCAAGCTGTTTTTCATCCGCGGAACATGCGCCGAGCGCCCGGCATGGGGGAACAACGCAAAAAAGCCACGCACAATACCAGACCCCGGCAAAATGCAGGGGCGGCCTGTGGGGCATATCCCTGTCCGTCAAGAGGCCTGGATAAGAAAAAAGACCCACGTGCGGCTTGGCGCCACACATGAGTCTCGTTCTTACTTTTAAGCCAGGTCCGTGTGCGGGCCATGCTGTTGACTTAAAACCGCCCCGGCGGGGCGTGAACTACTCCCTCATGGAGAAAAGAAAAAGTTTCCTTTGTTCAATATTATACACCAGCTTTCGCCGCTTGCAAGTCCCTGTTTGTAAAGGAAACGTTAACAAAAGACATTTTTCGCACGTTTTCCGCCGGAAAACTCAGGCTTCGTGCGCGGTGGGAAATATTTGAAATTGAACGCATGCAGTGTTATGATAGCATCAACGATCAAGGAGGCAAACATATGATCTATACAGTTACATTCAATCCGGCCATCGACTATGTGGTGCAGCTGGAGCACCTGACGCAAGGAACTGTGAACCGGACCGGCGATGAGGCGGTCTATTGCGGCGGCAAGGGGATCAACGTCTCCACGGTGCTGACGAACCTGGGCATAGAAAATGTGGCGCTGGGCTTTTTGGCGGGCTTCACAGGCGATGCCGTTGAAAACGCGCTGCAAAGAAAAGGGCTGCGCACGGATTTTATCCGTCTGCAAAACGGGATGACCCGCATCAATGTGAAAATTCGCGGCGCCTGCGAGACGGAGATCAACGGCAAAGGGCCGGACATAGGCCCGGCGGCGCTGGCGCTGCTGTACAAAAAGCTGGACGCCGTCACGGACGGCGATGACCTTGTTCTGGCGGGCAGTATTCCCGCGGGTATGCCGGGCGATATCTATGAGAAGATCATGGCCGCGCTGCAGGAAAAGAAGGTGCGCGTCACAGTGGATGCCACAGGGGATCTTCTGCTGAATGTTCTGAAGTACCGCCCGTTCCTTATCAAGCCAAACCAGCACGAGTTGGGCGAGCTGTTCGGCCGCACACTGAAAACCGGGGATGATATCCGTGCATGCGCCGCAAAGCTGCAGGACAAGGGCGCGCGCAACGTGCTCGTTTCTCTGGCGGGCGACGGTGCGATCCTGCTGGACGAAACGGGTCAGTTCCAGGAGATTGGCGTTCCGCGGGGCACGGTGCGCAATGCAGTGGGTGCGGGCGATTCCATGGTGGCGGGCTTTTTGGCCGGTTATCTCAAGCTGGGCACCTATTCCTACGCTCTGCGCATGGGCGCGGCCGCGGGCAGCGCGACGGCGTTTTCCGATGAGCTGGCCACAAAGGAAGAAATATTGAAGCTGCTGAATACCTTTTAAGCGGAATACCGGGAAAGGGAAGAGGAACATGTTGCTGCAAGGCGTAGGCGTCTCCCCTGGTGTCGGCATCGGCCGGGCCGTGGTTATTGCGGAGGGGAGCCTTGATTACACACAGGTCCATTTCGCGGGCGTGCAGCAGGAAAAAGCACGCCTGCGCACGGCCGTGCAGGCATTTGCACAGCGGACGCAGGCTATGGCGGACGCGCTGCGCGCGCGCCTGGACGGACAAGAGGCGGACATCCTCGCCAGTCAGATTCTGATGGCAAACGATCCGGCTCTGCTTGCGCAGACAGACAGCCGCATTGAAGCGGGCGAATGCGCGGAGGCCGCTTTGGACGCAGTGTGTGCGTCATATATCCAGCTGTTTGCCGCGGCAGGCGACGAATTGCTGGCGCAGCGTGCCGCGGACATAGAGGATATCCGCGCCCGCCTGCTGGCGATTTTGCTGGGGCGCAGTGAAGCGTCCATCCCGGACGTGCCTCCGGGCACCGTGCTGGTCGCATGGGATCTCACGCCTTCCATGACCGTGAGCGTGAACCGGGAAAATGTTGCCGCTTTTGTGGCGGAATGCGGCGGCATGACGAGCCATGCCGCCATTCTGGCGCGTGCGTTGGGCCTTCCCGCCGTACTGGGAGCCGCGGGGGCCGCGTCTGTGCTGCGGAGCGGGGAGGATGTCGTCGTGGACGGCGGGCAGGGCGCGGTGATCGTATCTCCAAGCGGGGCGGAGCTGGCGCGGTACCGGAAAAAACAGGAGAAGGAGAAAAGACAGGCGGAGGCGCTGCAGGCGTACCGCGCGGGCCCGGCGGTGAGCGCCCGCGGCCAAAGGTACGCGCTGTACGCCAATATCGGCGGCGTGGGGCAGACCGCTGCGGCGGATGAAGCCGGGGCGGAAGGAGTCGGGCTGCTGCGGACGGAATTTCTGTTTATGGGACGTACATCCTTGCCCACGGAGGAGGAGCAGTACGAAGCTTATGCATCGGTGTCCCGCGCTATGGGGGACAGGCCCGCGGTTGTCCGTACGTTGGATATCGGCGGCGACAAGGCGCTGCCGTATCTGGGACAGGAAAAGGAGGAGAATCCTTACCTGGGCCGCCGGGGCATCCGCTACTGCCTTGCCCGGCCTGAGGTGTTCCGCACGCAGCTTCGGGCGCTGCTGCGCGCGGGGGCGGAGCGTGGGAACATTAGGATCATGCTGCCAATGGTGACGGGCGTACAGGAGCTGCGCGCTGCACGGACGATGCTGGAGCAGGAAAAGCAGGCGCTTTCCGCGAGGGGCGTTGCATTTGACGGGGTGATTTCTCTGGGCGTGATGATCGAAACGCCGGCCGCCGCTGTCATTGCGGATCTGCTGGCGAAGGAGTCGGATTTTTTCAGCATTGGCACCAACGACCTGGTGCAGTACATTTTAGCCGCGGACCGGGGCAATGCAGACATTGCGGAGCTATATGCACCCTGCCATCCGGCGGTGCTGCGCAGCATTCGGGATGTGATCGCCGCGGGCCGTGCGGCAGATGTGCCGGTGTGCATGTGCGGCGAAGCTGCAGCAGACCCGTGTCTTATTCCTCTGTGGATGGCGTTTGGCCTGGATTCTTTCAGCGCTGGGCCCTCCGCTCTGCCGGAAGTGCGCCGGACTGTTTCACGCTGGACGGAGGAAGAAGCGCTTTGCACGGCGAAGGAGGCACTGGCCTGTCCGGATGCGGATGCTGTGCGGGCGCTGCTGGCCGCGCGCCGCAGATAGCGGCAAAGCGGCGGGGAGCAGGATTTGCACAAATTGCGGAAATCCCGCTCCCACATGCCATTCTTGCGGTTTTGCGCCTGCCCGCTTGACGGGGCGGGCGTTTTTTTCTACACTGGAATACAAAAAGACAGGCGCCGCGCCAAAAGCGCCGCACCCATAGCTGCGGGCCGGGAAAGGCCTGCGGCATTACTTTGCCTGGAGGATGTTTTATGAATGCTTTGCGGCAAAACAAGGCGGCCTGCGCATATCCGGCCATGCTGCTCAATGGTGTGTGCGCCAGCAGCGGCGGAGTGGTGATGGCGCTTTTGCAGGAACGGTACGGCCTGAGCTACCAGTGGAGCGGCCTGCTGCTGGCCATGCTGAGCGTGGGCAACCTTGCGGCGGGCTTTGCCGCGGGCATGCTGCCCGCGCACTGGGGCCAGCGGCACACCGTTCTTATGCTGGCGGGCGGTGCGGCGCTGGGTTACGGCGCAATGATCCTCACGGGAAGCCCGTGGGCGCTGCTGGCCGCTTTCACATTGGTGGGCGTGGCCAAGGGCACAACGCTGAACACCAGCAGCGCGCTTATCGCGGCGCATGCACGGGAGCGCACGAAATGCATGAATCTCATCCATGCATGCTTTGCCACGGGGTCGCTGCTGTGCCCGCTGTTTATTGCGGCGCTGGGTATGGGCGGGCTGCCCTGGTGGGCGCCCATGGCAGGTCTTGCACTGTGCGGCGCGGCGCTGTGGGGCGTGTTCGCGTTGGCGGGTCTGCCGGGCCGCACAGGAGACGGCGCGCGTGTCAAAAACGATTGGTCTTTTCTGCGTTCGCCCCGTTTTTGGGTGCTGACCGGGCTTGTCTTTTTTCAAAACTGCACGGAGATCAGCGTCACGGGCTGGATGGTGACATATTTCAAGGATGTGGGCATCCTCTCGGGCCCGGCGGGCCAGATGACCGTTACGGTCATCTGGGGCGCAATGCTGGCCGGGCGTCTGTGCATCGCATTTGTTTTCCCGGTAAAAAACAGCTTCCGCACCCTTTCGCTGATGTCCGCATGCTGCGTAGGCACCTATATCCTACTTCTAATGGCAAAAACGCCCGCATCTGCGCTGATCTGCCTGTTCCTGTTCGGCCTGGCCATTGCAGGCGTGAACCCGACGGCTGTCGCGGCGGGGAATGCGCTCTCCGGCGCGGGCCTCGGCGTGATGCTTCCCGCAGCGGGCGTGGGCGCGGTTTTAATGCCGTACATCACAGGCGCGGTGGCGCAGCGGTTCGGCATCTGGGCAGGCATGCTGTGCACGGTGTTTGCGCTGATGGGCATGACGGCATGCGCCGTTGCGCTGCACCGCAGAAACGATATGAAATAAACGTGCCGCACCGGCGCTTGAAAAACGGCGGCTGCCGCCGGATGCAAAACGCGCCCCCCGTCGCAAGGGCCGGGGGCGCGCTGCTGTATTCGTGGAAAGAGCGGTGCGGCGTTCACACGCTGCCGCCCTGCGGCAGAGGCTCGGTGCCGAAATAGGCGCAGATCGCCTCGTAATAGATACGTGCGGCGCGGGCGCATCCGGCCTCTCCCGTCCAGTTTTCCACATCGCTGTAATTGGTCAGAAAACACTGCTCCACCAGCACGGCGGGGCAGTAGGGCCTTTCCACGATGCCGAAGCTCTTTTGCTCGCGTATCTTGGTGTCGGTGCTGTCCACGATGCGTTTGCTCTTTCCGTTGTAATAGGCGAAACGAATGCCGTTTTCTCCGCGCAGGCGGTGCCCGGCGCCGCCCATTTTCTGCGCGATGCATTGGGCAAAGCGCATGGATTCTTCCGAGTAGGTGCGCCCGGGCGGCGTGGGGAAGCATTCAAAGCCGTGGGACTGTCCCGTGCTTTCGTCGCTGTTGGCATGAACGCTCAGAAGCAGGGAAGCGCCGGCGTCGGTCGCGGCCTGTGCACGCTCCTTGATGGAGCGGTCCTCGCCGTTGGGGCGCGTGCGCACAGGCGCATAGTTGGAGTCCTGCTCCAGAAGCGTATAGAGGGCGTTTACCGTCTGTTCGCATACTTCCAGTTCTTTGATGATCGCCTCCGCACCGGTGTCGAAGCCGCCGTGTCCGGCATCCAGCGCCACGGTGTAGGGCGGCTGGGTCTGCAGCAGATACGGCCGGTCCGGGTCGCCCGTGAGTTGGGGCGGTGAAGGCGATGCAGGCGCCGGGCTGCGGGGCGTGCCCGAAAAACCGGCAGGCTCGCTGAGCACCGTGTGCATGCATGCGGCCATCAGCAGGCCGGCAAGGCATACCGCTCCAAGGCAAAGCGCGCGCCTGCCGCGGGTGTGCAGGCTGTATACGCCGCCCTGCCTCGCAGAGCGCGGGCCGCGGTCTGCGGAAGCGCGTGCGGGCCCGCTCATGCGGCAGGCGCGGCAGGCGGCGCGCCAAGTTCTGAAAGTGTGCCGAAGGTATACCCCATCTCTTCCCACCGTGTCAGCAATTCATCCAGAATTGCCGCATTGGTGGCGCTGGTGGAATGCAGGAGCACGATCGCGCCGTCGTGGGTACGGGGCATCAGTTTGTCAAAAGCGGCCTCCCGCGAAGGCTGTGCATCCTGTTTCCAGTCCACATAGGCGAGGCTCCAGAAAATGGTTTTGTAGCCCAGTTCCTGCGCCCAGGTAAGGTTTTCATCGCTGAATTTGCCTTCGGGCGGTCGATAGAAAAGCGGCAGGGGCGTTCCTGTCGTTTCCTGGAACAGCGCGGCAAGATCATTCAGCTCTTTTTTGAAAGAGGCTTCATCTTTTTGGGACATGTTCGGGTGGTGATAGGTGTGGTTGCCCACCGTATGGCCTTCGGCGACCATCCGCTTGATCAGGTCCGGGTTTTCCTTGATATAGCTGCCTACTACAAAGAAGGTGCCGGGGGCGTTGTGCTTTTTCAGCGCGTCAAGAATGGGTGCGGTATTGCCGTTCTCATACCCTGCATCGAACGTCAGATACAGCCGCTTCTGCTCCGCGTCTCCGCGGTAAAAAGCATCGAAGGGGCGCAGCTTTTCGGCTGAGAGGTTGGGAATGGGCGGTTCGTTTTCCGTCTGAAACGAAAGGCCCCATTCATAAGAAGCAGCAGCCACAGCCGCGGGTTCTGCCTCCGCCCGCGGCCAGCCGAGCCCCAGCAGAACGCCGCCCGCCGCCGCAGCGCACAGCACGGCAGCCAGTACGCGGTGGGCCGCTTTTTTCGGGATGCATAGATACATCTTTGTTCACCTGCCTTGTGGTGCAATCATATGCGGGCGCAAAAAGAAAAATGTAACGGCGGACAGATTTTGTTCGCCGTGCACACCCTGTGACGGAAAAGAATGAGCCGCCGAATATTTTGCAGAGCGATGCGCCCCGTGGAGAGGCATACACGAGAAAATACAGCGCTTCGGTTGACAAGTGAAAACGCCGGTGCTACGATAAATCCATATCTATTATGCGAGGTGGAAGAGGTGCGGCATTCGGTACGGCACATGGCGCTTTTGTTCCACAGAAAGGAAAGAAACATGGAAATCAAATACACGCAGACAGAAAAAGCACCCGCGGCCATCGGCCCGTACTCGCAGGCGGTGTCTGTCGGGAATCTGCTGTTCACTTCCGGCCAGATCCCCATTGATCCGGCCACGGGCGAGATCGCGGGTGCGACCATCGAGGAACAGGCGCGCCAGAGCGTCGCCAATGTCGGGGCGATTCTGGAAGCCAACGGCACTTCGTTTGACAAAGTGGTGAAAACGACCTGTTTCCTGGCGGACATGAGCGACTTTGCGGCTTTCAACGCTGTGTATGCTGAGGCGTTCGTGTCACGTCCCGCACGGTCCTGTGTGGCGGTGAAGACACTGCCTAAGAATGTCCTGTGCGAGATCGAAGCAATCGCGGCACTGTAAAGCATATAAGCTTTATGTCAATAGGGGCAAAATAAGGGAAACACCCGGCAGACCGTTTCGGCTGCCGGGTGTTCTGCATTTTATAATATATGCGGCCGCTCCGTTTCCGTCTGGAGCAGGGTGCGCAGTGTTTTGCGCACATGCTCCAGGTCGGGGTCGCACAGCAGCGGCAGAAGCTCCGTCACCTGCTGCACCGGAAGGTCCCACCAGCGAAACTGCAGCAAAAGCCCGGTCAGCTCTGCGTCAAAGCGGTGCTTGAGCAGCCTTGCGGGATTGCCGCCCACGACGGTGTAAGGGTCTACGTTCCGCGTCACAACGGAATAAGCCGCAACAATGGCGCCGTCACCGATTTTTACGCCCGGCATGACGGTGCATTCCCGCCCCAGCCATACATCGCTGCCCACAACGGTATCGCCCTTGAATGGGAGCTGGGAAAGGTGCGGCGGCGTACTTTCAGCCCATGCGCCGCCGAATACATTGAATGGGTAAGTGGTGACGCTGCACATCCGGTGGTTCGCGCTGCCCATAATGAAGCGCGCGCCGCTCGCAATGCAGCAGAACTTCCCGATGATGAGTCTGTCGCCGAATTCGGGCCAGTTGAACAGCACGTTGTTCTTTTCAAAATCCGCAGGTGCAGCGGGGTCGTCGTAATAAGTATAATCGCCGACAAAGATGTTGGGGGCGGTGATCACGTTTTTTAAAAAGCATGAAGTGCCGTATTCGTTGGGAAAGACTGTGTCAGGGTTGGGGATGCGATTCATATATCATTCTTCTGTCTATTCAATATCACCTCCAGACGTATTTTTTAATGCGGCAGAAACCGCCCTCTTTTTTCGTATCTCTTTCATAATGCACCACTGATATCAGGTGAAAGCTGCTTGCCTTGCAGCCGCGAACAACATTTATTATAACTGCGACAGAGGTTGAAGGCAAGCGTGGACGTCCCGCCTTTTGTATTCGGGAAAAATATTTGCTACAGCAAAAAAGCTTTTGCTGTGACAGCGCCTATATGCTACAATATTTTAGACATAAAGATATTATTCCCCAAAGGAATTTGCTTGTGGTATGGATATTTATTTAACGCTGTACAGGAAAAAAACGGCGAGCCGCCGCAATCATCAAAAGGAGTGTAGAGAATGCAGGAAATGATCAGCCAGAAGGTGCGGACGCTTTCGCCGGAGATCGACCCGCTGCGCATGGGTATGGGGCAGACGGAGGCCGACCTGGAAAAAACGCAGGTAATGGTGGAGAGCACATTTGGCGACAGCCATCCCGGCAGCGCGCACCTGCTGTGTTTGGTGGAAGCCGCCGCTGCGGGAGTACGCAGCGCGGGCGGGAACCCTGCGCGCTACTTTGCTACAGATATATGCGACGGCATGGCGCAGGGACACGACGGCATCAATTACTCGCTCGCTTCGAGGGAGATCATTGCGGATGCCATCGAGATCCACGGTATGGCCACGCCTTTTGACGCAACGGTATACATTGCAAGCTGTGATAAGGGCCTGCCCGCGAATCTGATGGCCTCCGGCCGGCTGAACACGCCGGGCATATTTGTGCCCGGCGGTGTGATGGATGCGGGGCCGGATCTGCTGACGCTGGAGCAGATCGGTACATACAGCGCCCAATATGAGCGCGGCGAGATCACCGCGGAGCAGTTCCGGTTTTATAAGACCCATGCCTGCCCGTCCTGCGGAGCATGCAGCTTTATGGGCACGGCGTGCACGATGCAGATGATGACCGAGGCCTTGGGGCTTTCGCTTCCGGGCAGCGCGCTTGTTCCGGCCGCAAGCCCGCTGCTGGCAGACTATGCGCGGCGCGCGGGCGAACAAGCGGTAGCGCTGGCGCGCGCGGGCATCCGCACGGGAGATATCGTGACAAAAGAGGCATTTGAAAACGCCGTCCTCATCCATGCCGCCATTTCCGGCTCCACCAATGCGATGCTGCACCTGCCGGCCATCGCACACGAGTACGGCATAGAGCTGGACTGCGATATGTTTGACCGCATGCACCGCGGGGCGCGGTGGCTGCTGGACGTTCGCCCGGCGGGCAGGTGGCCCGCCGCCTACGTGTGGTATGCAGGCGGCGTGCCGCGCGTTATGGAGCGCCTGCGCGATCTGCTGCATCTGGATGTACTGACGGTCACGGGCAGAACACTGGGCGAAAACCTGGACGAACTGCAAAAGAATGGCTTTTACGAAAGCTGTGCATCGTATCTGCAGGGTACGGGCGTTGCACCGGAGGACGTCATTCGCCCGCTGGAAAAACCGTTGGGCACAGATGGCGCCATCGCTGTTCTGCGGGGCAACCTTGCGCCGGGAGGCGCCGTGGTCAAACACACGGCCGTGCCGGAGGAGATGTTCGGCGTAACGCTGCGCGCACGGCCGTTTGACTGTGAGGAGGACGCCATCCATGCTATCCTCACACACGCCGTCCATCCCGGTGAGGCAGTGTTCATCCGCTACGAGGGCCCCAAAGGCAGCGGTATGCCGGAGATGTTCTATACCACCGAGGCGATCTCGTCGGACCCGGCGCTCGCCCGAAGCATCGCGCTCATCACAGACGGCCGTTTCTCCGGTGCCTCAAAGGGGCCGGTGATCGGCCACGTCAGCCCGGAGGCTGCGGACGGCGGGCCGATCGCACTTGTGGAGGAGGGAGACCTCATCCGTATCGACATCCGCGGGCGCAGCCTGTCCATCATCGGAGCAAACGGCGCCGAGAAAACGCCGGAACAGATGGAGGCGATCCTCGCTGCACGCCGTGCTGCGTGGAGTCCCCGTCCGCCCCGATATACAAAAGGTGTGCTCCGGTTTTACACCCGGCACGCCGTATCGCCCATGCGCGGCGGCTATATGGAATAGTACATTGCCCCAGTATAGGGCGTACCTCTCCGTTTCGTATGAGGGAAAGAGAAAGCTGTGATAATGGATGAAAGAGACATATCAGTTATTTGTAGGAACATACAGCAGGCCGATCCGGTTTGGTACAGGGGAAATCCTGGAGGGCAGGGGAAAAGGAATTCATAGGTATACCTTTGATGCCAAAACGGGCACGTTGTATGAAAGTACCGCTCCGGCGCCGGCCGAAAACCCGTCTTATCTGGCGTTATCTTTTGACAAACAGTATTTGTATGCAGTAAATGAATTGAAAGAATACAAAAATAAAGCGGGCGGGGCCGTGAGCGCTTATCGGATAGAGTCGGACGGTGGATTGCGTTTTCTGAACCAGAGGCCCACCGGTGGTGCCGACCCATGTTATGTTGGGCTTGACAGGGAAAGGCGTTGTCTTACAGTAGCCAATTTTACGGGAGGAAGCGTATGCAGCTACCCTCTGTGTGCGGATGGCTCACTGGGAAAAAAGGGCGTGATTATCCGGCATTACGGGCATGGAGCAGACCCTGTGAGGCAAAGCGCCCCGCACCCTCATGCGGCGGTTTGGGCTCCGGATGGAAAATATGTTATTGTAGCAGACCTTGGGACGGACGAGCTGACGGTTTATCGGGTGGACCGGGAAAACCGCGTCCTTTGTGCGGATGCGGTTCATAGCTTTTTTGTGGGCAGCAGGATGGGTCCGCGTGCCTGTGTGTTCGACCAAAGGGGCGAACGGTGCTATGTGCTCTGTGAGATATCCTCTGCAGTTATGACCTTTTCTTACATGGACGGAAGACTGGAATTTTTACAAGCCGTTCCTTCCGTGGCAGAGCCCGGCGGCGTGCCCAACAGCGGAGCTGACCTTCATCTGGCGCCGGACGGCCGCTTCTTGTATGTGTCCAATCGCGGACAGGACAGCATTACCGTCTTTTCGGTACAGGCAGACGGGACACTGCAATTGGTGCAGGCCGTGGGTTGCGGCGGCAGGACGCCGCGGAATTTTGCACTGGACCCCACAGGAGGGTGGGTGCTTGTGGGAAACCAGGACAGCGACAGCATTGCCGTGTTCAAACGGGACGTCCAAAGCGGAAGGCTGGCGCTGGAAAACAAAGCTTTTGCGCCGACGCCTGTCTCCCTTTTGTTCCGGGCATAGGCCGGGACGTTCTCTATACAGCAAAAACAAGGCTGAAAGCAATGCACGCAGCATTGCTTTCAGCCTTGTTTTTATATGCGATAACAGCGGAAAATATTTTGCGTTGGGTAAAATTATATCCATAACAAGAACTATATGATAGCCATAATAGCAATTAGCCGTTATATAGTATGAACCGGCTCCATGCATTACCTAAATTCCAGCGTCCATGAGGAAATGCCTTTTCTTCGCACAAAAGCATTTAAATCATTGCTAAACAAATATATTCTTCCGGACATTTGTTGCCGGACTTTTGCTTGTGTGCATTTTCTTTTCGCGGCAGTTCCCCGTGCTCAATATAAATAATTCACATCAAAATCATATCACGTTTTAAGCATGGAAAAAGACGCAGCTTTCTCTTGATGGAAGCTGCGTCTTTTTGGTGCGGGTAACAGGGGTCGAACCTGCACGTCGTAGACACCAGATCCTAAGTCTGGCGCGTCTGCCAATTCCGCCATACCCGCGCAATGTATTTATTTTACCAATCCGGCGGGGCGTTTGTCAATGCCCTGCCGTCAGCATTCGGTGATCAGGCGCGCGGTGGCTTCGATAAAAGCGTCTGTGTCCAGCGCCGGGTTTTTCAGTTGGCTTTGCACCAGCATGCCGTCCATCACAGTCAGCGTCAGCCAGGCCAGGTATTCACCGTCCGCACCGGGTTTACGAGCCGCGATCTTCTGCGCCAGTACGTTCTTAAAGTGAGCATACTTTTCCAGCAGCTTGTCCCGCACATCGCCTTTGCCCGAAACCGCCTCCGCAATCAGAAAAAGACGCATGCTGCCGCTTTTGTCGTATACTCCGCGGGAAAATGTATAGCGCAGCAGGCGGGGCAGGGAGGTATCCTTTTCTTCATTGTCTACCCAGGCAAGAAGGTCGTCCGAGAGCTTTTGCAGATACCGGTCTGTCAAATCGAACAAAATAGCGTCCCGGCTGTTGTAGTAATAGTACAACGTTCCCTTGCTGATGCGCGCGGCCCGGGCGATGTCTGCCAGTGAGATGTCGAAGAACGAGCGTTCCTCCATCAACGCGGCCGCGCTTTCCAGAATGCGTTCCCGTATTTGTGTGCCAAGCGGTGCAGCCATGGCGATCGCCCCCATCTTTTTCGTCTAATACAATAGTATAAAAGATGCTGGGCACAATGTCAAAGAAAGTTTACATTTCCCGTACAAACCGTACATTGACATTCCCTGCGGCGGGTGCTATCCTGAAAACGGAAGAAGTCGGTCGGTTGACCGACTGATAAAATCGGCAGGAAAGCGAAGGGGAGACGAATGCGGATACCGCTCAAAAAAATAAACCGTGCGCTGAAAAAGCGGTTCGGCGGGCGGGTGCAGGCTGTGGTGGAGCGCGGCGTGCTGGTGCTGCGCGGCAGTGCGGAGGATTGGGACGGCGTGGTTGCGGCGGGACGTCTTGCAGCCAGCCCCAAAAGCCGCTGGTATACGGTGAACGAGGTAACATGGCCGGGTGCGGCGCAAAGACAGCCAAAGCCTGTGCCGCAGACGGATGAAAGCCTGGCCGGACGCGCGCCGGACGTGCTGCTCATCGGCGCGGGCGTTACAGGCGCCGCCATCGCGCGGGAGCTGATGCGGTGGAATGTCGACCTGCTCTGGGTGGAAAAAGAGCACGATGTGGCGCTGCATGCATCAAGCCGCAATGACGGCATGGTGCATCCGGGTGTAGATCTGCATAAAGGTACGGCCAAATATCATTACAATCGTTTGGGCAACCGGATGTATGGCGGCGTGTGTGCCGCGTTGGGCGTGCCTTTCCGGCGCACGGGACAGTACCTGTGCTTCAAGGGCAGAGCAATGCGCCCGCTTCTGTACTTTACGCTGCCTTATTGGAAATGGCTGGGCCTCTCTGGTGTGCGCGTGCTGGGGGACAAAGCGCTGCATGCAGCCGAGCCGGGTGTGGATGAGGCGCTGCACTGCGGGTTGTTTTTTCCACAGGCGGGCATTGTCTGTCCTTACGGGCTGACCATTGCCATGGCGGAGAACGCCGTGCAGAACGGTGCGCACCTTTCGCTGGATACATGCGTGACGGGTATGGACGTGGAGAACGGACGAATCCTTGCCGTGCATACAAACCGGGGTACAGTGCGCCCGCGCATCGTCATCAATGCGGCGGGTGTGTTTTGTGAGGATATAGCACAGATGGCGCAGGATCATTTTTTCTCCATCCATCCGCGCAAGGGAACAAATGCCATCCTGGACAAAAAGGCGAAGCGCATGGTACGCACCATTTATTCCGGCATGGGAACTACCGCTACCAAGACGGTCCATTCCAAGGGCGGAGGCATCGTTTCTACGGTGGACGGCAACGTGTTGGTGGGGCCCGACGCGGTGGAAACGCCGGAAAAAGAAGATTTTTCCACCAGCGTGCAAAGCGTGCGCGCCACGTTTGAAAAGCAGCGCCATGCCGCACCTGCGCTGCGTGAAAGCGATATCATCACCTATTTTACAGGCGTGCGAGCGGCGACGTATGAGGAGGATTTCATCATACGGCCCGGGATGTTCACGGAAAATATCATCCATGCGGCGGGCATCCAGTCTCCGGGGCTGACGGCCGCGCCCGCCATCGCGCAGGAGGTGGCGCGGCTGGCCTATGGACAGCTTTCCGCGACAACCCCGCCCGCGCGCAATGCCGCCTACGACCCGACACGCAGGCCCATACCGCATGTGGCGGGGCTGCCGGACGAGGCGAGGGCCGCGCTCATCCGCCAAAACCCGGATTACGGCGAGATCGTCTGCCGGTGCGAGGAAGTGAGCAGGGGAGAAATATTGGACGCGCTGCGCAGGCCGGTGCCCTGCGATACGGTGGACGGTGTCAAACGGCGTGTGCGCCCCGGCATGGGGCGCTGCCAGGGCGGCTTCTGCGGCCCGCTGGTGACAGCCATCATCGCGGAGGAAAAAGGCATATCGCTTGAACAGGTGCGCAAGTCCGGTGCGGGCAGTGCCCAACTGCTGCGCCCCACGAAACAGAGAGAACAAAAAACGGGAACGGAAGGAGGCACAGAGGATGGAGCGCTATGACGTCGTGATCGTGGGCGGCGGCCCGGCGGGGCTTGCAGCGGCGCTGGGCGCCCGGCGAGCGGGGGCAAAAACGCTGCTGGTGGAGCGCGAGGCACGGCTGGGCGGGATCTTGAAGCAGTGCATCCACGACGGATTTGGCCTGCTGCGCTTCGGGGAACGGCTCTCCGGCTGCGAATATGCCCACCGGTACATTGAAATGCTACGCGGCTGCGGCGCGCAGACCGCGCTGCTGACTTTCGTTTCCCGCATCGAAAAAAGCGGGGAAGGCTTTGTGCTCACGCTGGTGGGCAGGGAAGGGCTGCGGAAGGTGGAGGCCCGGGCGTTGGTGCTCTCCACAGGCTGCCGCGAGCGCACAGCCCGGCAGGTGTCCATACACGGTACCCGTCCGGCGGGTGTGCTCACCGCAGGTACGGCCCAGCATTACATTAACCGGATGGGGGAGATGCCCGCCCGGCGCTGCGTGATCCTTGGTTCCGGTGACATCGGGCTCATCATGGCCCGCCGGCTGACGCTGGAGGGCGCTCAGGTGTTGGGCGTATATGAGGCAAAGCCCACGCCCAGTGGGCTTTCGCGCAATATCAGCCAGTGCCTGGAGGATTTTGGTATTCCATTGTACACCAGCCATACCGTCACCCGCGTTTCGGGCAAAGAGCGGTTGGAACGCGTGACGGTGGCCGAGGTGGACGCGCGGATGCGTCCCATACCGGGCACGGAACAGGAGCTCGAATGCGACAGCCTGATCTTATCCGTGGGGTTGATCCCGGAAAATGAGCTGGCCGAGGCACTTGGCGTGCCTTTGGATGCACGAACAAAAGGGCCTCTGTGTGACCAGAGCTATATGACGCTGGTGCCGGGCGTTTTTGTGTGCGGTAACGCGCTGCATGTGAACGACCTTGTGGATTATGTTTCCGAAAGCGGCGAAGCGGCGGGCGCGGCGGCCGCGCGCTATGTTCCCGCGGCGTGCGGGTTGGCGGAGGTGTCGGCAGACGGCGGGTTTGGATATGTGGTGCCGCAGCGCATTGACACGACAAAGCCTGCCGGGAAAACAACTTTCTTCTTCCGTTCCCTTGCTGAACGCGGAAAAACGCGTGTTCGTATGCTGGCGGACGGCAGAGAACTTTGCAAAAAGACATATATGCAGCTTAAGCCGCCGGAGATGGAGCGGATGGTGGTGGACCTTTCGGGGGCCGGGCTGCATGCAGGCTCCCGGCTTACATTCGTGATGGAGGAGGCGGACACATGAAGCGGGAATTTACTTGCATCGTCTGCCCCAACGGCTGCCGCTTGCACACCGAAGTGGAAAACGGCGCGGTGACGTCTGTGACGGGGAACCGCTGCCCAAAAGGGCGCGATTTTGCCGGAAAGGAATGCACCGCCCCCACGCGAAGCTTGTGCACCACGGTAAAAACGCTGGGGGGCGGCGCACCGGTATTGCCGGTGCGCACAGCGGGAGAATTGCCCAAGGAACGCCTGTTTGAAGCCATGGCTGTACTAAACGCGTATACGCAGACCGTGCCTGTATACTGTGGAGACGTCCTCATACCGGACCTTTTAGGCACGGGCTGCGCCGTTATTGCCACGGACGATTGGGCGCCTGAGGCGGCGGAGCTGAAATAAACCTGTGAATGCGTGTTGTGCTCGAAAAAGGTACAAAGGGGAACTCTTTGCCGTTCCATCCGACATAAAGGGAACCAGCAGACCTGCCGCAAGACGAACTTCCCACTTTTAAAAAGGAGGAGACGACCATGTCCAAGCCATATCGTGATTTTGAACCCAAATGGTACCACGGCGAGGTACCACCCACATCCTACCGCTCCATTTTCAAATGGGGCGCGCCGGATCAGATCAAACCGCCCAAGGAATCGCTTTATAAACTCGTGAAGGAAAAATTTGGCCTGACGGACGCGGACTTTGACCACTATACGGAAAATTTAGGCCTGGACGCAGTGCGGTTCGATCTGCCCTGCACCATGGAACAACGCCGCCTGGATGCGTTTCGGGACATCGTGGGTGCGGAATATGTGCGCACGGACGATTACGCGCGCCTTTCCGTTGCATACGGCAAGACCATGTACGACATCCTGCGCCTGCGCAATCAAGTGGTGGAAAACGTACCGGACGCCGTGCTTTATCCGGATACAAAGGAACAGATCGAGCGAATTGTGGCTTATTGTGCGCAGGAAAAGATACCGGTTTATGTCTATGGCGGCGGCTCGTCCGTCACACGGGGCGTGGAGTGCATGAAAGGCGGTATTTCGCTGGATATGCGCCTGCGCTTCAACAAAGTGGTCGCCTTCAATGAAGTGGACCAGACCATCACCGTAGAAGCGGGTATGAGCGGCCCGAAGCTGGAGGACACGCTCAACAACGCTCCCCGGACGCTGGGCGCAAAGCGGGCGTACACCTGCGGCCATTTTCCGCAGAGCTTTGAGCATTCCTCCGTGGGCGGCTGGGTCGTCACGCGGGGCGCGGGGCAGAACAGCACCTACTACGGCTGCATCAGCGATATTGTGATGGGACAGGAGTATGCCACGCCCATCGGACACGTCAAAACGGATACTTACCCGCGCAAGGCCACCGGGCCGGACCTGGGGCAGATCATGATGGGCGGCGAGGGCGCATTCGGCGTGCTGACGCATGTGACGCTTAAGGTGTTCCGCCATATGCCGGAGACGGTCAAGCGCTTTTCCTATATGTTCCGGGATTGGGAGACGGCCCAGGCGGCCGCGCGGGAGATCATGCAGAGCGAGGCGGGTTTTCCTTCGGTGTTCCGTCTGTCGGACCCGGAGGAGACGGAGATTATGATGCGCATGTACGGTGTGGACGAAAGCCCGCTGCGGCACCTGTTTGATATGAGGGGCTTCAAAACGGGTGAGATGTGCCTGTATCTGGGCTTCACCAACGGAGAGAAGGGGTTTTCCAAAAACTGCGCGCGGAACGTAGCGCGAGTGTGCCGCAAATTCGGCGGTATGAGCCTGACGGGCTTTGTGACGAAAAGCTGGGAGCACGGCCGTTTCAGCGACCCATACCTGCGGGACACGCTGCAGGATTTCGGCCTTGTCATCGAGACCATGGAATGCAGCGTCAACTGGAGCAATATGAGCAGCGTACATGCGGATGTGCGCGCCTATTGCCATTCTCGCCCCAACACGATCTGCATGACGCATATGTCCCATGTTTACCCCCAGGGAGCGAACCTGTATTTTATTTTTCTGGCAAAGATGAGCAGCCTGGAGGAATTTAAGGCCTACCATTCGGGAATTCTGGACGCCATTCAGAAGAGCGGCGCGGCCATGAGCCACCACCACGGCATCGGCAAAATGTTCGGTCCGTGGCTGGAAGGGGCAGTGGGGCGGAATGAATATGGAGTCATCCGCGCGCTCAAACAGTACTTTGACCCTGACAATATCATGAATCCGGGCGGCACACTGGGACTGGATGTGCCGCAGGAGGAAAAGCGTTTTCTGAAGGCGCTGTGAAAGTGGTCCGGCAACTGTTTTAAATGGTCAAAAAAGACAAGAAAGAGCCTCTCAAAATTACTTTTGAGAGGCTCTTTTCCCGGAAACAGTTGAATATTGTGAAGATGCGTTGTATACTGTTTTTTATATGAAAGAGGAGAAAAGCCCGGGCACCGGGATGGAAGAGGAGACGCATCAATGGGCCAGCAGGAAGAAACAAGAAGCATCGCGGCACATGATTCCCTGACCAAGATTTATAATTTTACCGCATTTTGCGAGTCGTCCCGCAAGTATCTTCTGAGCGCAGGTGCGGGCCGCAGCATGGGCGTGATCTATGCAAACATTATTGATTTCAAGTCTGTAAATGAACTGTATGGTCTGCCGGAGGGAGACCGTATGCTGGGCGCCTTTGCAGATTTTTTGAAGCATCTGCCGCGGACCCGTGTCTGCGGCCGTATTTTTTCGGATAATTTCCTGTGCCTGTTTGAGCGGACGCCCGGCGTGGACCTGTACGATGAAGCGTTGGGCTTCGCAGGAACGGTAGAGCGGTTTCTTGTGGGCCAGCAGCCGTTCCATCCGCGTTCAAAGCCGCAGATCGTCAGTGGCATCAGTGCGCTGGAGGGCGGCGGAGAGGGGCTTTCCGCGGCCATTGACGGTGCGAATATCGCGCACAAGGAGGCAAAAAAGAAGTATCGCACTGCCTGCGCTGTGTTTGATGAAGCACTCAAAGACGAGATGGCGCGCGCCATCCGTTTGCAGGCGGACCTGCAGGCGGCGCTGGAACGGGAGCAGTTCACTTTTTATTTGCAGCCCAAGGTAAACCTGCGTACGGGGCGTGTAGCGGGGGCGGAGGCTCTGGCCCGCTGGAAAAAACCGGACGGCACTGTAGCAGGCCCAGCGGAGTTTGTGCCGCTTTTGGAGCGCACGGGAAATGTGGAACAGCTGGATTTCATGATTTACGAGCAGGTATGCCGTTATCTGTGCGGGAGGCAGGCGGGAGACAGCATCGTTGTCCCCGTGTCTGTAAATGTGTCCCGCGCCCATCTGAAGGACACGGATTTCGTCCAAAAGGTAAAACAGCTGCTGATACGGTATGGCGTGCATCCGTCCTTAATGGAATTCGAGCTGACAGAGACCATGCTGGCGGAATCCATGGAAGAGGCGGCGGCTGTAATCCGCGGCCTGCGCGCACTGGGCTGCAAGGTATCCATTGACGATTTCGGCACAGGCTATTCCGCGCTCAATCTGCTCAAGGAACTGGAGTTTGATATCTTGAAGCTGGACGGCAGCTTTGTTTCGGGCGCTGCAGCGGAAGGCTATAAAAGCGATGTAATCCTGCGCAATATCATCCGCATGGCGGATGAGCTGTACATGACGGTGCTCTGCGAAGGGCTGGAGACGGCCGGGCAGGTGGAACGGCTGAATACGTTCGGCTGTACGCTGGCACAGGGCTACTATTTTGCACAGCCGATGCCTGCGGAAGCGTTCGAAGCGTTCGTACAGCAGGCGGGCGGCTATTGTGCGCTGCCGTGGGGCGGCGCAGATGGCGCGCAGCGGCTGCCTGACTACTGTGAAGCGTCCGCCCTGACGGACAGCGCCGTGCGTTCCATCACTCATTCGCTGTTTGACGCAGTGCCCTGTGCCGTGGCCGGAGTGGACCCTTCCAGCAGGCAGCTGCTGTTTGCAAACGAGCAGCTGTTCTCGCTGTGCGGGTATCCGCGCGGACAGATGGCGGAAATGGAGAAAGCATTTTTTGCCCATATTGCCACAGAGCCGGAGAAGGCCCGCCTTTATGCGGAAATGCGCCGTCAGTTCGGTACGGCGGGCCGGTGCGACACCAAGCTCCCTGTTCGCCGGGCAGATGGCAGCGTGATATGGGTACGCATGACGGCAACATATGCGGGCAGTCCGGAATGGGGCCGCTATCTGCTGTGCTTTTTCTACGATATCACCCGGGAGCAGACGGGAACGGCCGCAAAGTCACGCGAGATCAAGCAACTTTCTGAGGAGCGGGATTTTTATGCGGGGATGCTCAGCAGCATCCCGTGTGCCGTCGCACAGTTCCGGGCCGAGGCGGACGGACGGTACCATGCCATTCATACGAATCTGGCCGGGGCACGGATACTGGGATACGAAAGCCTGGAGGACTTCTGGAGCCAGCCGGACCCGAATGTCCTCTCGTGCGTTCATCCGGACGACAGGCGCGGTGCGTTGGGTAATCTGTCCCGGCTGCGCCGCCCGGGCGACGCGCGCAGCTTCGAGTGCCGGCTGGTGCGCCGCGATGGCTCGGTGTGCTGGGTATCCGGGACACTTCAGATGCTGTCCGGCCCGGAGGGGTCCGTTATTCAAGTCGTGTTTTTGGATTTTACCAACAGACATGCGCTTCAAACACGGTTCGTGCATCACTACAAGCGCTTGGCGCGTGTGCAGGGGCAGGTCCTGTTTGAATATGAATACGGTACGGACATGCTTACCTTTGCCGGCGCTTCAGAATCGGGCTTGGAACTGCCGGAGCGCGCGCCGGTTTTCCTCGCCGAGGTCCATGCCGGGCGCTTTTCCCAGCCGTTCGCATCTTATGCGGCCTGTATCGCACAGGCGCTGGAGGAGGACGGCGATGATGTGTGCGGTGCGGAACGCCGGATTGAACTGCCCGGCGGCGGGATATGGGTGCGCGTTTCACTGGTGGCAGTGCGCGGCAGCAGCGGCGCAAGAGAGAGTGCTGTGGGCTGTATCATGGATGTCACGCCTCAGCACGAGGATCGGGCACGCCTGCTGCGCCTGACGCAGACGGACAGCCTGACGGGCGTTTTGAACAAGCGCACGACAGAGCAGCGCTGCCGTACGCTTTTGGAGAACACCCCCGGTGAAAAACCATTTGCACTGCTTTTGCTGGATGTGGACAACTTTAAGCAGACGAACGACCGTTACGGCCATCCAAAGGGAGACGTGGTGCTGCGCTGTCTGGGCGAAAATCTGTCCGGGCTGTTTCGCCGGGATGATGTGGTGGGCCGCGTCGGCGGGGATGAATTTTTGATGATGATGCCGGGCGCGGGCGGCGAACAGGCAGTGGGACGCGCGCGGAAGATCGCGCAGGAAATGTGCCGCTCCGTAAGCGTGCAATGCGGCGTGGACGTCTCCGGCAGCATCGGTGTTGTTTTGTCGAAGCCGGGAGCCTGCGCTTATGAAGAACTGCTGCGAAGAGCAGATTCCGCGCTGTATGCCGCAAAGGCGGCGGGCAAGGGATGCTACCGCGTATACGGCGGCGCGTGATGCGTGCGCGTCAGTTTCCGCCGGCTATCAGCATATCGATATATGCGCCGATCTCCTGTGCGCTATACAGCCCAGCTGCACGCACCCTTTCCCGCAGCATGCCCGGCAGGCTCTCATAATAGGCCCGCACGGAAGAATCCTCACGCAGGGCTGCTTCAAACACAGAGTCATTGTCTCCAAGATAAATGAACATAAAAAATCACCTCGGCCTATTATAGGCCGGGGTGATTTCATTCATGCGTGTCCCGCGCGCCGGCGGGCGTTTTTTATTACGGGGCAAAGCAAACACGGGGGACACTGGTGAAAAATTTACAGCATTTCACAGATGGTACCGCCGCCGCGCACCAGTTCTCCGTCGTACAGTACGGCGGCCTGGCCAGGGGCGGGGGCACGCTGCGGCTCGTCAAAGCGCAGCGTCACGCTGCCGTTTTCTGCGGCTTCCACAGTGCAGGACGCCGCCGCTGCGCGGCTGCGCACCTTTACGCCGTAGCGCTCCCCAGCCAGGATGGGTCTGCCGTCCGCGCGTGCGGCGTCTGTCAGTACTATGCCGGAAAAAAATTCATCGCCGCCGCGGGCAAGCTCCACGTCGCCGTTCGGGCGGATGCGCCGCACGAACAGAGGAGTGCCGTAGGCGATATTCAGGCCCTTGCGCTGCCCTACGGTGTAATGCCACACGCCCTTATGGGGGCCGAGGTCTTCGCCGTCGGGACCGATGAAGCGGCCCTGCAGGGGAACGAGGCCGCGTGCGGCGATATAGGCGGCATAGTCGCCGTCCGGAATGAAGCAGATCTCCTGGCTGTCCGGCGCATCCGCGCTGGCAAGCTGCGCGGACGCGGCCATCTCGCGGATATCAGACTTTTCAAACTCGCCGACAGGCAGGCACAGGCGGGCCAGAATATTCTGGGGCAGCCCATACAGCATGTAACTCTGGTCGCGTTCCGGGCTGACGGCGGCGCGTACATAGTAAAGGCCGTTCTCCTCCGTTACGCGGGCGTAATGCCCTGTTGCGATATAGCGGATGCCCAGACGGTCGGCCACACGGGCCAGCGCTGCAAATTTGACGCGGGGATTGCACAGCACGCAGGGACTGGGCGTGCGCCCGGCGCAGTATTGCGCGCAGAACGGTTCCACCACCTGCTGTTCGAACTCTTCTGTACAGTCCTCCTCGATAAGCGGTACGCCCAGCTGGCGCGCCACTGTCTGAGCGGCCCGCACAGCCGCATCGTGAGCAGGAGAAAAGCGGATGACCACCGCCTGCACGTCAAAGCCCTGGTCGCGCAGGATCTGGATGCACACCGAGGAATCCACGCCGCCGGAAAGCGCGACAAGGACCTTGTCCTGCTCTTCAAAGGTGCCGAAGCTGCTGCCGCAGCAGATTTCATCCGTCATGAGGAAAACTCCTTTTATGCTATTTCAAAGATATCGAAAAAAACCGGCTGCCCGGCCGCGCGCGAAAGCGCACGGCCGGGCTGCGGTCCATTCGTTTTTACGGCGGGGAAAGGGGAACTATGCCTCACAGGCACAGGCGTGGCAATCCTCCTCCAGCTTGCCTACAATCGGCTCGGGGTCCACGCCCTGGCGGCGGTAGTAATCGGCCAGAGCGGCCTTCACCGCCTGCTCGGCCAGCACACTGCAATGCAGCTTCACGGGGGGCAGGCCGTCCAGCGCTTCCACAACGGCCTTGTTCGTCAGCTTCAGCGCCTCGTCGATGGTCTTGCCTTTGATCATCTCGGTGGCGATGCTGGAAGTGGCGATGGCTGCGCCGCAGCCGAACGTCTTGAATTTTACGTCGGTGATGACGTTGTTGTCGATCTTCAAAAACATCTTCATGATGTCGCCGCACTTGGGATTGCCGACTTCTCCCACGCCGTCCGCGTTCTCAATCTCGCCCACATTGCGCGGGTTCGCAAAATGGTCCATCACTTTTGCACTATACATAATCCTTTGTCCTTCTTTCCGGAAATTCACATCTTAAAATCATGCGCGCCACAGCGGGCTGCGCTGGCGCACGGCGGGCACGACCTCATCCAGCGCGTCGCACACGGCCTTCGCGTCGTCCATCGTGTTCTGCACGCCGAAGCTGATGCGCAGGCTGCAATGAGCGATCTCGTGGGGCAGGCCGATGGAAAGCAGCACGTGGCTGGGGTCCAAGCTGCCGGAGGCGCATGCCGAGCCGGAGGAGGCACAGACGCCGCGCATGTCCAGCATGAGCAGCAGGCTTTCGCCCTCGGCCGCGGTGAAGCTGGCGTTCACATTGTTGGGCAGGCGTTTGCTGCCGTCCAATGGGCCGTTCACTTTTACCTGGGGCATCTTCTGAATATGCTCCAGCACATAGTCGCGCATCCGGGCAAGCCGTGCGCGCTTTTCGTCAAGGCTGTTCACTGCGGCTTCCAGCGCTGTGGCCAAGCCGACAATGCCCGCGAGGTTTTCAGTACCCGCGCGGCGTCCGCGCTCCTGCGCGCCGCCGTCCAGAAAATTCAGCGGCATCACGCCGCGGCGGATATACAGCGCCCCCACGCCCTTCGGTCCGTTGAACTTGTGGGCTGAAAGGCTCAGCATATCGACAGGCAGCGCATGGCAGTCAATGGGCACAGCACCCACAGCCTGCACCGCGTCGGTGTGGAACCACACGCCGTGCTTGCGGCATACTGCGCCGATTTCCTCGATGGGCTCGATGGTGCCGATCTCGTTGTTTGCAAACATGATGGTCACAAGCGCTGTGTCCGGCCGGATGGCGGCTTCCACATCGGCGGGGGAGACAAAGCCCTCCGCGTCTACGGGCAGGTAAGTCACCTCAAAGCCTTCGCGTTCCAGCGCCTGCATGGAGTGCAGCACGGCGTGATGCTCGATACAGCTTGTAATCAGGTGCTTTTTGCCCTGCTTTGCAAATTTGTGCGCCGTGCCCTTGATGGCCCAGTTGTCGGCCTCGGAGCCGCAGCTCGTGAAAAATACCTCGCCGGTATCGCAGCCCAGCGCGCGGGCCACCTTTTCGCGCGCGGCGGCCAGTGCGTCGCCCGCCGCTGCGCCGACGGAATAAAAGATGCTGGACGGGTTGCCGTATTGTTCGCAGAAATAGGGCGCCATGGCGTCGAAAACAGGCTTCGACACAGGCGTGGTGGCGGCGTTGTCCACATAGATGATATTGCTCAAAGTTTTCACCTTGCCTTGTTTTTGAATGGCCGCTGCCCGCAGACGGTCAGGAGCAGTGTGTCCGGCCTTTCTATAATATATACTATTTTGGTGTGGTTTGCAACAGGCAATTGGAAAAAATTATATATTCCGGCAGCTTTTTTGCCGATATTACTTGTACTGGGCCGCCGCCTGCACGGCAAGCTCGTCGCACCGTTCATTTTCCGGGTGCCCGGCGTGGCCCTTTACCCAATTGTAATGAAAGGTGTGGCCTTCGCACAGGTCCAGCAGGTGCGCCCACAGGTCGCTGTTCAGCGCGGGCTTTTTGTCGCTTTTTACCCAGCCGCGGGCGCGCCAGCCCTTGGCCCAGCCTTTGGAAAGGCCGTCCATCACATATTTGGAATCACTGCAGAAGGTGATGTCGCAAGGCTCTTTGAGCTGTTCCAGCGCGCGGATGATACCCATCAGCTCCATGCGGTTATTGGTGGTCTCCGCCTCGCCGCCGGAGATCTCCTTGCGCACGCCTTTGTATTCCAGAATTGCGCCCCAGCCGCCCGGCCCCGGGTTACCGCTGCACGCGCCGTCGGTGTATATGGTGATCTTTTTCATAAAAACGCTCCGTATTCTCATAAACTCATAACAGACTCTATCATTATAGAGAAAACCAGGCGGCCATGCAAGTGGCAGCAGAGCGGCCCGTGCCGGAACGCTGGCGATAAAAACGAAGCACTCTGTGCGAATAATGCGGTATTTTTTATCCAATACTCACAAAGCACGATGGCAAAACTTGACAATACTACCCAAAAACGGTATTATTTAGAATAACAATAACCGCATTCAGGCGACGTTTTATAAAGCCGTCCGGCGGGCCGTTTTATGCATGGGGCATCCCATTGTCCGGCCGGGCCGTTTTATTTTTAAATATTTGCGGGGTATCCCGCTGATAAAAAACAAAAATAAAAAAGAATTCCCGCAGATGCGCGGCGAAAAGCGGCCTGCCCGTGAACAACGGCAGGGCTTCTTTGCAGCGCGCGGGAAATGGAGGAACGAATGGAAAATAATCAAAAAGCATCCCGGCCGCGCGCGCCCAGAGCGCCCAAGGCGGCAACCCCCGGCGTATCCGACACGCGCCAGAACACTGCGGCTCCGGCGGCGAAGCCGGCAGCTTCCCAGACGGGCGCGGTCCCTGCGGCTGCGCCGAAGCCCGCGCGCAGGCCG
>NZ_JAFOIN010000021.1:0-20915 GCF_017421385.1 Ruthenibacterium sp.
AAAAACGGCCTCACGCCGCGCACCTGCAAAATACACTTGCCTCCGTCCATCGTTGCAATTTCGTCTTGGCTCATCAGCTCCTTTCCGAGTTTTTGGTAGTTCAGTCCGTGGGAGGTCTGCGCGCCCCGGTTCTCGCTCTGGTTGTAGCTGTCAATGGTTTCCTTGCCCAGCACCTCCGCGATCTCCTTGGCGTTCTTGCCCCGGCCACTAAGGAACAGCGTACAGTCGCAGTTGTCGGAAATGATTTCCGCCGCGTCCTTGTAAATGGCCTTTAGCTGCGACTGGCTCTGCAAAATAATAGAAGCCGAGATTTCCCGGCTTCGGATGGTGGCGATCAGCTTATCAAAGTTTGGAATCTGGCCGATGTTGGCAAACTCGTCCAAAATCAGCCGCACATGGACGGGCAGCCGCCCGCCGTATTTGTCATCGGCCCGGTCACACAAAAGGTTTATGAGCTGGCTTTGTACCATTGCCAGAATGAAATTAAAGGTCGTGTCCGTGTCCGACATAATCAGGAACAGGGCTGTTTTTTTGTCCCCGATGGTGTCAAGTTCCAGTTCGTCGTCCTCCATCAGCTCCCGCACCTCCCGGATGTCAAAGGGCGCTAATCTGGCTCCGCAGCTTATCAAAATGGAGCTGCGGGTCTTGCCCGCCGACAGCAGGAATTTACGGTACTGGCGCACCGCAAAATGTTCTGGGTCTTTTTCTTCCAGCCGCTCAAACATCTGGTCTACCGGGGATTGAAATTCTGGGTCGTCCTCGCGGGCTTCGCTGGCGTTTATCATTTCAAGCAGCGTAGTGAAATTCATTTCATCGTCCGGCGCTTCGTACCAGATATAGCCAATGAGGGCCGAATACAGCAGGCGTTCCGATTTGATCCAAAAATCCTCGGCGCTCTTTTCGCCCTCGCCCTTGGTGTTGCAGATCAGCGTGTTTACCAGCTTCAAAATGTCCTTTTCGGAATGGATGTAGCGAAACGGGTTGTAGCGCATACTCTTGGAAAAGTTAATGGTATTCAGCACTTTTACCCGGTAGCCGCACCGCACAAGGAGCTGGCCCACTTCGCCAATCAGACTTCCTTTCGGGTCAGTAATCACGAATGAGGTCGGGTAGTCCTTGGACACGCACTGCATAAGGTTGGGCTTCACAAAGAACCGGGTCTTGCCGCTGCCGGAACCGCCGATCACCAGCACATTTTTGTTCCGGGCGGTCTTGGGGTCTTTGGGCCGGTTGTTCATGGTGAGGCGTTCCGTCTGGGTCAGGAGGATGTTGTTGTCAAACACCGGGTCGATGTACGGGGCTATATCTTTGGGGCCGCCCCAACGGGCGCTGCCGTACTCGACGCCCCGGCGGTATTTCTTGGCGTTCTTGCTTTTGCAGTACACCATCAGCCGCAGTGCCACCGCACCGGCCACGCCCACCGCCAGATCGAACAGGTGGAAGCTGGGGGCGGCGCTTTCAAAGGCAAGGGAAAAGCCGTCCGCAAGGTGCAGCAGCTTTTCCGGCAAATCCGCCCCAGCCGCCAGCCGGTAGGTCTGTCCCAGCTTGCCGAACAGGTAAACAAACAACAGGTAGGGCAGGTTGGCGATTATCAGCTTTTTCATTTCCGGCTTCATCGTGACAGCCCCCTTTCCTTGATTTTCTCCTTGGCCTGCTGGCTGCTTCTGGCCGCCGCCTTTTCTTTCAGGACGGCAAGGGTCTTTCGGATGGAGGGGCGTTCCTGCTGTTTGAGCTTCTTGGCCGTAAACTCCTTAAACGCCTGTTCCAGATTGTCCGCCTGCTTGGATTTGAAGATCACGATATACCGGGGCGGATGGGTAGTGCGGTCTTTCCGCAAGGTAAAATCAATGTCGTATTTCTTGGCGCAGGGCTTAAATAAGCCAATGTTGGCGTCGGTGATCTCAATGTTGGACAGGGCGGAACCGTCCTTTTTGAGCTGCCGCAAGCTCTGCTGGCCGTGATGGGCCTTGCCCGTCCCTTTCTGCCGGGCGGCCAGATATTTTCGGATGGCCGCTTGCAGCACTTGGGCGGTGAGCTTGCCCGTCTTAACCGCTAACGCTATGGTTTTCTGGTCTACTTCTTCCTGCAACTGCTATCCCTCCTTTGGAAAGTCAGCAGGCAGGCGGATGGCTTAAATCCGCACCCGCAGGCCGGAGAGGTCGTCGGCATGGATTCCCACCAGATACCAGTTCTCGGCCATTTCAATGCGGGTCGGCCTCCATCTGCCGCCCACCATCACATCAAAAGTTTCTCCGCAGTGCAGGCCGCCGTAATAGTCCGCAAGGTCAAAGCGGATGTCGTAGCGGTCTGTCTGCTCGTCAAAAATCAAAGCGCCCTGTTTCATAGGGCCGTCCTCCTTTCTCGTCGTCACAAGCTCCATATCGCTTGTTTCCACGCAAGCGTGAAAAGCTCGCTCATTTCGCTGTTTCTCCTCTCCCCACAAAATCACCGATTTTGCGGGGTTCCCCAACTGCCTGTGTTCATGTCGTGGCCCACCAGCGCCGTGTAATAGCCGTTGATGGTGCTTGGGGCGTTGAACAGAACCGCCAGCAGGTATTTTTTGATGTTCCGTATTTCCGTGGTGTTTTTGCTGATACAGTCAAAGACAAACTCAATGTGAGAGCTGTCCAGTTTCATCAGCTTGGATTTCACCAGCTCAGCGGGGTAATCGTCCCCGGCAATGCGGATGGTCTTTCGGGCGCTGCATACGGTTTCCACCAGCAAGTCCACGATCTCGTCCAGCATATCCCGGTCAATCCCCTTGGCATACTGGCAAAGGTGTTCATACTCGATGTTGTCCTTGATGATCTCCCGATAAATCTCTACGGCGCTCTGTGATTTCGCTCCCGTTCCTTTCCGTTCCGGCGGCGCAGCCGCTTCTTCCCCCAAAGGAGAGGGAGGGGAAAGGATAGGAATGGAATCGGTATTTGATCCATCCGTAATTGATTTCTCTTTACTTGATCTATCTTTATTTAATTGCGTTGGTTTTTCCTGCGTAGGCTTTTCCTGCGTTGGATTATCCAATGTTGGATTTTCCAATGTAGGCGAATCCGGCACAGGCTGGGGCTGTTCGTAAATGATGTAATCCGCCCCGCGCAGGCGGCCTTGGCTGTCACGCTCACGGGAACGCACGATATAGCCCGCCTGTTCCAGCTCCCGGACAGCCGCCCGGATCGCGTCGATCTGCTCCCGGTTGATAAGGGATAGGCCTTTCAGCGTAAAATCCCAATCCTCCGGCAAGGACAGCATTTGCGACAGAAGCCCCTTGGCTTTCAGAGACAAGTCCTTGTTCCGCAGGTGGTGGTTGGACATCACCGTGTAGCCCCGGTTTTTCTCCACTCGAAAAACTGCCATCTCGTCGTCCACTCCTTTCACTTGAAATTTCACCGCGCCGTCAAGGGCGGTGCGCTTGCCCGGCTGGTAGGGACATTCCTCATACACACAAAACTGGTACTTCCAGTGCGGGCGGTAGAAACGGCAGGTGCCGCAGTCCTCCGGCGCTCCGGCCTCGCCGCTGTCAAAATGATCTGCGCCCGGCCTCGTCTGCATGAGCTGTTCAAAGGCCCGGTCACTGCCGGAAGTAAAGTACATAGGCGGTCGCCTCCTTTCTGGTTTTGGGCGCAAAAAAAGCGGCGTCCTGATCTCTCCAAAGGGGAAAAGAGAACGCCGCTGTCTGCGGTGTCGTATTCAATTTTCGATGTGTCACTATTTGGGTGGTGGGCTTCACGGGAGGCAGAAGCGTGTCAAAGCTCAATCCGAAAGTAGTAAATCGGTAGTAAATTCAGTTCTTATATCCCGTGAAATGCCCGTATTCCCGGGCTTTTTGGAGATAATCAGAGTTGTTTATATAAATCCTGAAATGCTTCTGTCTGCATTTGCCACAATTTGCGAGCATCTTCTATGCCGATTCGGATCAGATTCAAATTCTTCCCTCCGCTCTTATTTCTCAATAAATCCCGCGTTATCATCAAATCCGTTTTTTCATTTGTGTTCTGATTCTACATCCGTCCGGTCTGTTGTGCCGATGCATTCATGAGCGGGCGTTTTGCCGTCCAGCACGGTGAAGATCTGCTCCACAACGCACATGCCAACACGCAGCAGCGCTTCGTCCGTGGCTGCACCGAGATGCGGCGTCGCCAGAAAGTTGGGCAAACGCAGCAGCGGCAGGCCGGGTGCGGGCGGCTCGTGGGCGAGCACATCGCAGGCGGCAGCTCCCAGAGGACCCTGCGTCAGAGCGCGGTACAATGCATCCTCGTCCACCACGCCGCCCCGCGCCGTATTGACGAGCAGCGCGCCGAGCTTTGCCGCGGCAAGCTCCGCCGTACCTACAAGCCCGCGCGTCTGAGGCGTGAGGGGTACGCCGATGCTCACAACGTCCGCCCGGGCAAATACCTCGCGTACACAAGTGCAGCGGGCTATACCCAGGCATGCCGCGCGTTCCTCTGTCAGAGAAGGCGAATACCCTACAATGCTCATGCCGAACGCACGGCGGAACATCTCTGCGGCACGTCGGGCGATGCTGCCCACGCCCACAAGGCCCAGCGTTTTGCCGTGCAGCTCCATGCCTGTCAGCCGTGCATCTGCTATGGCGAGGGCTTCGCCGGTTTGCAGCATGCGGTCCGCCAGATATACCCGCCGCGCCAGAGCGAGGGTCAGTCCTACGATAAGCTCCGCCACAGACTGCGCGTTTTCGCCCGGGGCATATACCACGCGCACACCGCGCTGCGCTGCCGCAGCCAGGTCCACTCTGTCCGTGCCCGTGCCGTGTATGCCGATGACCTTCAAAGCCGGGCACTGCTCCAGAAAAGCTGCGTCCATGCGCAGGTTTCGGCTGATGGCTGCGTCGGCCCGGCCCAGACAGGCGGGGTCCGAAAAAACCTCAGCCCTGGTTTTAAGCAGCGCCAGCGCGCGGGGATGGATGGGTTCACACAAAAATATTTTCAGCATATAGCCTCCTTGGATACGGTGTGTGGTATGTTCGATGCCTTGCGGTCAGCTCAGCTCCTGTCTTTTCAGGCAAGCTCCCTGTCCGCGGTGGCGTGAAGGATGAGCTCCAGCGCCAGCGGCTCGGGCGCCTTTCATGATACCGTTCCTCTCTTGACATTCTTTGGACCGTTGCAAGATAAAGGGCGGAAACCAATACGGCAGACCATAAATCGGCCACGGGCTGCGCCCATGGCTTAAGGGACCGCAGGCAGAAGTGACACGGGCGCAGCGGACAGGGGAACTGTCTGAGGACATTCGTGCCTTACAGGAAAACCCGGACTGCACCAAGGAGCCGCTGTGCAAATACATTTTTAGTGTGGACGTATACGAAGACCTCATTGGCATCCGTTCCACGGCTGATTGGACCAAAGGGAATGCTGATGTACCGTTTATGAAGGAAGTAAAAACGAACTACGCCGCCAGCAACGAAGCTGACGGCGTAATCATAGATGGTTGCGGGGGCCAGATTTGAACTGACGACCTTCGGGTTATGAGCCCGACGAGCTACCGGACTGCTCCACCCCGCGATATAAATTGTTTGCGCCTCTTTAAGGTGCTTATCTAGTATATCCAATAATAACGCCGTTGTCAATACTTTTGCACTTTTTATTTTTTAAATATCGCGTTGGGTTCGAAACACCTTTGCCTGGACAAGGTCCCGGAACATTCTGTCCCAAGCGGCCTGCTGATTTTTGCCGCCCCCTTGCAGATTCGAACAGACGATATTCAGAATGTGCCGGATCGTTTCCTCGTCATACCGGGCGGCGGTTTTCCAGAGGCCTTCCGCATAATGCTGTGTGTAGTCCTTATAAAACTGTTCCGCAACCGGCTTCAGCTCCCGGCTGGTGGGCAGGCCACGCGCCAGCCTCCGTGCGTCCCAAAGCGACTCCTGTGCCTGTTCGAAAACCTCCCGGGAGATTTTTTGAATACGGTCCAGCTTTTCCCAAACGTCATCCGCACTTAAAGCCGCCGGCTCCAGATTCAGTGTGTACAGCACGCCGGAACGGGATACGCTGTAAAAGGTATACGTTCCGTCCGGCTCCTCAAGGGAAAAGTAACCGTTTGGCAGGATGTTTTTGCTGCGCAGAAACTGCAGCAAATCAGACGACGGCTCGTGTTTCATTGCCGGCTCCTTTCTTAACGCACGAATGCGGTCTCCGCATCTATCATACTTTGCCCTGCGGCGGATGTAAAGAGGAGCGGTGTGACAAAATCCTGTCTGGCAGCCGCCGTTCCGCACAAGGAAGAACTTTCCACCTCGTACGCCTTTTTCAATGAATATCCGCGGCAAAGATGTCCATATAAGTTATAAAGGGCTCAGGCAGCGTATCCGGCCGCAGGAGCATGAGCGGGACGGAGGGGGAGTGCGGGATGACTATCTGGGATACGATCTTCAAAGCGGTGTTCGTGGTAGCAGTGCCCATCACGCTGGCAGTATATGCCTGTGTGTATGTGGGGGAGCGGGCCGAACATGACGTTGCCCGTCCGCGTCCGCCGCGCCGCCGCCCGCCGGGGCGCTGACGCAGAGGGAGGATCTGTTTCTGGGAATTTGGAAAACGGCGCCGGGATTTGAATATCCCGGTGCCGTTTTCCCTTTATAATACATATTATATAAAGCTACTGTGCAGGATAGCTCCGCGCGCCGAACAGTGCGGTCCCGACGCGGACCAGATTTGCCCCTTCCAAAATAGCGTCTGCAAAATCGGCGCTCATGCCCATGGAAAGGTACTCCATGCTCACGTTGCCGCCCTGCGCGGCCTGCGCCCGCTCGAACAGGCCGCGCATCTGTGCAAAGTAGGGGCGGCTCGCGCCCGGCGCATCCGCAGCAGGCGGGATGGACATCAGGCCGCGCACCCGCAGGGAGGGCAAAGCATGGGCGCATTCCAGAAGCCCGGGCAGCTCTTCGGGTGCGATGCCGCTTTTGCTTGCCTCGGCCCCAATGTTGATCTCGACCAGGATATCCTGCCGGATGCCCTGCTTCTGAGCTTCGGCAGCCACACATTCCAGCAGCCTGTGCGAGCCGACGGATTCTATCATGCACGCACGCCCCACTACCTGGCGCACCTTGTTGGTCTGCAGATGGCCGATAAAATGCAGCGGCTTGCCGCTGTATGCGCCGGCGGCGTATTTTTCACAAAGCTCCTGCACGCGGTTTTCTCCAAACAGGTCGATATCCAGCGCAGCCGCCGCGCGCACGGTCTCGGAATTCTGCGTTTTGCTGGCGGCGCACAGAAGAACCTCCCCGGGGGCGCGCCCGGCTGCGCGGCACGCCCGCTCCATTTCCGCGCGCACCTGTGCGATGCGTTCCTCCATCCGCCTGATCTCTTCTGCCGTCATTTAACGCGGCACCTCCAATTCGTCTGTTTGATATACGGCGCGGCTGCCGCCGATGTATTTCGGCCGCGTGCGCGCGCAAAGAATGCCGGCCTCGCCGATGCGGGCCAGACTGAGCCGCACGGGGACGGCCACAGGCCGCAGATGCATGCCGATGAGTGTGCCGCCGATGTCAATGCCCGCACCCGCGCGGATGTTCTCCACCAGCACGGGGTCCGCCATGTGCGCATATGCGGCGGTGGCAAAGGAACCGCCCGCGTGGGGCTGAGGCACGGCGTTTACCGTTTCCGCCCACGGCGGAAGCGCCGCCCGTTCCACAACGATGGCGCGGTTCAGGTGCTCACAGCACTGCGCGGCCAGATACAATCCGCTTTCCGCAAGCAGGGGCGCGGCGCCTTCCCACACAGCTTGCGCGGCCTCCATGCTGGAGCCGCGCCCAATGCGCTGGCCCACGACCTCGCTGGACGAACAGCCGATGATAAAAATATCTCCCGCGCGCATCCGGGCTGCAGCCAGAAGCTCCGCCACGGCCTGTCGCGTTTGGGCGCGCACGGTCTCCGTCAAAGTCATTTCAATTCCCTCCCGGCCCGCGTGTCGCAGCACACCGGGCGTTTTTCTTTATTGTAATCCTTTTGCGCCCTCCAATACAAGTGCCGCTGGAAATGAGGTGGTTTTAAACACAGTAAAATCATAGGATAACGCAGGAAAAGTCTTTTAAAAGATAAAATCACGTAAAAAATAGACTGTTTTATGAAATACTCTTGACGGTCAAAATTTATGAATCTATAATAAAAGAATAAGAGGGGAAGGTGCGCCTCCGACCGTCCGGGACACGCGGAAAATCCGGGAACATTCCCGGAGAAATGCCCGGCGGCCGCAGGGCGCATGTGAAATGGGGGGATGCTGGTGGACCAGGAGCTTGACATGCTGAAGGACGAAAACACCCGTCTGCGCGTGCTGGCGGAGCACGACTGGCTCACCGGCCTGTACAACCGCCGTGCTGCGGAAGCGCATGTAGATGAAGCGCTGCTGAAAAACGGCGGCGGGATGCTTTTGGTTTTGGATATCGACCATTTCAAACAAGTGAACGACCGCTACGGCCATCTCATCGGCGACGCTCTTTTGTGCGAGGCGGCGCGCACGCTGCGGGATATCTTTTTTCCGCGGGATATCATCGGCCGCGTGGGCGGCGATGAGTTCATCATCTACATTCTGGGCGGATGCTCTCAGGAGGCGGTGGACGGCCGTGCGGCGCAATTGGCCGAGCGCCTGCGAAAGGCGGGCCGGCGTTACGGCATGCAGTGGAACCTTTCCTTTACGCTGGGCCTTGCGGAAAAGCAGGCGGGGGACGATTATATTTCCCTGTTTGACCGTGCCGACCAGATGCTCCTGGCCCGCAAAAAAGCCCGCCGCGCCCGCCGTGCAGACAGTGCGGATGCCGGAGGAGAGCGCAGCATCTGCACAGACATGGCGCTCATCCGGCGTGAGCTGCGGGAAAAAGACCCGCCCAAAGGCGCGTTCTGTCAGGATTACGAGACCTTCAAACAGATCTACCGTTTTGTGGAGCGCGGCCTCAAGCGCAGCGGGCAGAGCGCATATATTATCCTGATGACCCTTACGGACGCACAGGGGCAGTTTGTGCCGCTGGCCGCGCGCGAGGAGTATATGAGCCGCCTCAGCGACGACCTGCAGGCCAGCCTGCGCAGCGGCGACCTGTTCGCGCCGTACAGCGGCTGCCAATATCTGCTGATGGTGCTGGGCGCGTCCAGCGAGAACGCGGCCGTCATCGCCGGGCGCATCCACACGCGGTTTATGTCGTGCGTTGCGCCCGATGCGGGGCTGCTGTTGCGGTATGACGTTTACCCCATGGGGGAGCTTCCCCTGCAGCCGAAGGGGTGAAAAAGCCATGGTTTTACGCGGTGAAGGGCTGCTGCTTAAAATATTTTCAAAAAAAGTCAGCAAAAAATCGTTTTGTGACCAAGTTGTGACCGGCGACCGTTATACTGAGTATGTAAGATACATTTCCCGCCACCAGAGGGCGATCAACACGCATTTCAAGAAGGAGGAAAACGCATGAAAAACACATCCAACGCTTTGCGTCGCGTCATGAGTGTGGTTCTGGTGTTCGCGATGATGTTCACCAGCATGCCCACAGGCGCGCTCGCTGAGGATGTTGTCGACCCGGCCCCGTCTACGACGGCGGCCGAGCCGGCTGCGTCTGAAACGACAGAGCCAACCACACCGGAGCCCGCAAGCTCGGAGGCGGCGCCTGCCGCGAACAGCGCCGTGCTCCCGGCAAATGACGGGGACCCGGCGCCTGTGACGTTCACCGTCACGTTCGTGGCCAACGGCGAGACACTTGTCACCCAGACCATTCAACAGGGTGGCAGTGCCGTGGCACCGGACGCGCCGCTGGTATCCGGCCAGCGTTTTGTGCGCTGGGATACGGATTTTACCAACGTGCAGAGCGATTTGACGGTGACGGCCGTTTACGAGGCCATTACCGCCAAAAACATGACGGTGGAGTACCGGTACAGCGATGGCACGCAGGCGGCTCCCGCCCATGTGGAGCAGGCCGTTGTGGGCGAACCGTTCCATAAGACGGTTCCGTCTCCGGCGCTCGACGGCTTTACGCCGGACATGGCGGAGGTCGTATTTGCGGTCGAGTCGGTCACCGAAGACCTAACGGTCGTTGTTACTTACAGCGGTGCCGCCCGGAATTACACGGTAAAGCACCTGTTCCAGAACGTGGAAGGCACCGCTTATGCGGAAGACGAAGCGCTACGTGAAACGCTGGAGGGCACCACGGGCCTGGACACCGCCGCACAAGCGAGAACGGTGGAGGGCTTTACGGCTCTGCCCATCACCCAGGTGAAGGTGGCGTCCAGCGGCGAAACGGTCGTGGAAGTAAAATACGACCGCAACAGCTACCTGCTCACGTGGAACACCGACGGCGGCAGCTATATTGAGCCGCAGATGCTGAAATACGGCGCTGCGGTGTCGGCTCCGGCTGACCCCACGAAGGTGGGCTATACGTTCGCCGGGTGGGATTTTGTTCCCGAAACGATGCCTGCCGCCGCCACGACGGTGACGGCGCAGTGGGCGAACGCCACGCAGGCGTCCTACCAGGTCGTATACTGGGGCGAGAACCTGACGGGCGGTTACGACTACCTCTATGCGGACAAAGCGACCGGCGCTGTGGGCGGCAATATCCCATACAGCACGTCCCTGACCGCCAGCCGTATGCCTCAGGGCCTGGAAGCGGCCGGGTTTGAACTCGACAGTGTCAAATCTGCGGGTAATGTGGAAATCACCGCAGACGGCAGCGCGGTCAAGAATGTTTATTTCAGCCGCAAGACGTTTACGATTAAGTTCTATCGGGAAGGCTGGTGGGGGTGGAGCGAGGATACCAGCCTGCGCATCACGGCGAAGTACGGCGAGGATGTTTCTGCCCGCTGGGAAACCGCATGTGAGGATGACGGCTGGGGTCCCAATAAGAATGATAATGTACAGTATACGCTGATTGCGAATATGCCGGCCGAGAACCTGACGATGTATGAAAAAAGTTCCGGCACGGGAAAGAAGATCGAATATCGGGTTCAAAAGGTGTCGGGGACGGGTTACGACGTCTACGCAACTTTTAATGCGAGCCGCGGCGTTTCTCTGACGGTGGAAGACCAGATGCCGATCACAGGCTTTACATACGACAGCTGGAAAAAAAGCGGCGACTCTCCATTGTGGCTGTATTATACCCGCAACAGCTATAATCTCGTATTTGAGAATTGCACTGGCGTTTCGAATGCTTCGCTGAAATTTGAAGCAAGACTTTCCAGCGCAAAGCCTGCTGATAGCAGCGTGGGCCGGCCGGCCGGTATGGACAGCGACTATGTGTTCATGGGCTGGTATCTGGACGAGGCGTTCCAGACTCCGGTGGACTGGAGCAGCACGATGCCCGCACGGAACCTGCAGGTCTACGCCAAGTGGGCGAAGCCGGATTATACGGTTTCCTTCAACACGCATGGCGCGGATACGGAGACTCCGGCGCCCATCGGCGTGGCGAAATACGACACGATTGAGGGCCAGATGCCCGAAGACCCCACCCGTGAGGGCTACGTGTTCGCGGGCTGGTATACGGACGAGGCGTACACCGTTCCGTTCGTGGCCACGCAGCAGATCGTCCGCAACCTGACGCTCCATGCGAAATGGACGCGCACGGACAGCTGCACCTATGTCATCGTGGCGAAGGACACGGAGGGCAATGAGCTCAAACGCGTCGATGGCTCCGAAGTGGAAGTGGGCGCGTCCGTCACTGTAAATGCGCCTGTCATTGACGGTTATCAGGCGCAGCAGAGCAGCCAGAACGTCAAAATTCTGGATGACGGGCAGGAAGTAGTGTTCGTCTATGACAAGCTGCAGAACTGGACGGCCACGGTGCATCATTATATTGAGGGCACCACGGAAAAGGTTGCCGAGGATGTTATCCGCAGCGACCTGACGGTCAACAGCCTGCTGATATATTCCGCGACGGTCAGCGGTTATGAGTTGGCCGAGGGTACCAGCTATGTTCAGACGGCCACCCGCGAAAACAGCGAGATCACGTTCTATTATAAGAAAATCGCGGATTCGGCGTATACGGTCAACCACTATTACGGCAGCAATGCTTCGCTGACGGAAACTGTTACGGGCACGGCCAAGGCCGGAAGCCTGGTGACGGCGGACGTCATAAACAAAGCCGGGTACACCTGCGTTACATCCGGGGCTGCGCTTTCCGCGTATGTTGCGAAAGACGGCTCTACGGTGATCAACGTGTATTACGCGGCCAACGACCAGACGTACAGCGTTTACTATTATCTGGAAGGCACAGAGACGCCTGTACCCGGCACGACGGCGAAAGAAAACGTGTCCGCGAAGTTTGACGAGACGGTGACGGAAACGGCGCCCGCAGTCACGGGTTATACTGTGGCGGGAGACAGCACCATGTCCATCACGGTCGGTGCGGACAATGCAGCCAACAAAATCGTTTTCTACTACACGGTGAACAGCTATCCGCTGAATATCACCTACAAATATGCCGATGACGTGCCCGACGCAGCACTGCGGGGCCAGAAGGCGGCGGAGCCTGTATCCAGGGATATCGCGTTCGGCGCGCCTTACAGCGTTGCCAGCCCGTTGATTCCGGGTTATACGGCCAGCGTTGCAGCGGTAGCAGGCACAATGGCGGAGAACGGTGTGACCGTGGAGGTCGTTTACCGCGCCGCTACGGACACGGCGTATACCGTCAAGCACATGCTGCAGGATGTGACAGGTGACGGTTATACTGAAGATGCGGCGGCCCGGCAGACCCTGCACGGCACGACCGGGGCGGCTACAAACGCTGCGGCGAAGAGCTATGAAGGCTTTACGGCGCAGGCGGTTGAGCAGAAGACCATCGCTGCGGACAGCAGCACGGTGGTTGAGATCAAATACGACCGCAACAGCTATGAAGTGACCTATGCTTATGTGGGCACGGCGCCCGCAGGCGCGAGCGCGCTGCCGGAAAAGGCGACTGTGAAATACGGCGCGCCTGTAGCGGTGGCGGCGGCCGCCACGGCTCCGGGCTACACGTTCAGCGGCTGGAGCCAGAAAGAGGACTTCACGATGCCCGCCGAAAACGTGACCATTACCGGTTCGTTCACGGCCAACGGCGATACCGCTTATACAGTGGAGCATTATCAGCAGAACCTGGCGGGCGACGGTTACGACCTTGTGGAGACGGATACCGAACACCTGAAAGGCGAGACCGATACCACTGCGACGGCAAACCCGAAGACTTATACAGGCTTTACATTTGACGGGACCGTGGAGGGCACGGTTGCCAGCGGCAATATCGCGGGCGACGGCAGCCTGGTGCTGAAGCTGTACTACACGCGCAACAGCTATGAAGTGAGCTATGCTTACACGGGCACAGTGCCCGCAGGCGCAAGTGCGCTTCCGGCCACCGCGTCCTACAAATATGGTGCGGATGTAACGGTGGCTCCGCAGGCCACGGCCCCGGGCTACACGTTTAACGGCTGGCTCGAGGACGGCAAGGTAACGGCAAGCTTCAAAATGCCCGCCGGCCCGGTGCAGCTCACGGGTTCCTTTACCGCGAATACCGATACCAGGTACACGGTGGAGCACTGGACGGAGGATCTGGACGGCGAGGGCTATACTCTGCGCGAAACAGAAGCGAACCTGACGGGCGTCACGGATACAACGGCGACGGCGGAGGCAAAGAGCTATGAGGGCTTCCGGTTCGACGAGGGCAATGAAAACAACGTTCTCACAGGCGTGATCACAGGCGACGGAAAGCTGGTTCTGAAAGTTTACTACGCGCGCAACAGCTATGAAGTAAGCTATGATTACGGCGCTGCCCCCACGGGCGCAAGCCAGCTGCCGGGAACTGTTTCCTACAAGTACGGCGCCGAGGTCCGGGTGGCGGATAAGGCCACAGCCCCGGGTTATACTTTCGACGGCTGGAAGAAAGACAATGCCGAGGTCACGAGCTTTACGATGCCTGCCGGCGCCGTACAGCTCACGGGACGCTTTACAGCCAATACGGACACCGGCTACAAGGTGGAGCACTACCAGCAGAATCTGGCGGGAGACGCTTTCGTCCTGTTTGAGACGGAAGAACAGAACGCCACTACGGATACGCATGTGTCGGCAACGCCGAAGGACTACACGGGCTTTACCTACGACGGCACGGTGGACGGAACTGTCACCGAAGGCAATGTTGCGGGCGACGGCAGCCTGGTGCTGAAGCTGTACTACACGCGCGACAGCTATAAGGTCACCTACCAGTACACGGGCAAGGTGCCCACGGGCGCGAGCGAGCTGCCTGCGGAGACGACCGAGAAATACGGCGCTGCTGTTACAGTGGCAGCGGACGCCACGGCCCCGGGCTACACGTTCAGCGGCTGGAGCCGGGAAGACGGCTTCACGATGCCGGCCGAAAACGTGACCATTACCGGTTCCTTCACGGCCAACGGCGAAACTCCTTATAAGGTGGAGCACTATCAGCAGAACCTTGAGGATGACGGCTATACCCTTGCGGAGACCGAAAACCTGACGGGTGAGACCGATACCACTGCTACGGCAAACCCGAAAACCTATACAGGCTTTGCATTCGACGGAACAGCGGAGGGCACAGTTGCCAGCGGCAATATCGCGGGCGACGGCAGCCTGGTGCTGAAGCTGTACTACACGCGCAACAGCTATGACGTGGCCTATGCCTATACGGGCACGGTGCCCACGGGTGCAAGCGCGCTGCCGGAAAAGGCGACCGTGAAATACGGCGCGCCTGTAACGGTGGCAGAGGCCGCCACGGCCCCGGGCTATACGTTCAGCGGCTGGAGCCGGAATGACTTCACAATGCCGGCCGAAAACGTGACCATTACCGGTTCGTTCACGGCCAACAGCAACACCGAATACACGGTGCGGCACCACTTCCAGAACATTTTGGACGATGCGTACGATGCCGACACGGCCATGCTCAGCGAAACGCTGAGTGGCACGACGGATACGCTCACGGCGGCTGCTGCGAAGACCGTTGCGGGCTTTACGGCTCAGAGCTTCCAGCAGAAGAACATCGCGGGCGACGGCAGCACGGTGGTTGATATCTACTACAACCGCAACAGCTATACTGTAACGTATGCGGTCACTGGTACCGTGGACCCGAACCCCAACTATAAGCAGGCGGATTACCGCTTCGGCCAGAACGTCGCTGCAGAGGCGGCTGCCGCCAAGGCTGGCTACGACTTCATCGGCTGGGCCAACGAGCCCGCGGTCATGCCTGCGAATGATGTTACGGCGACAGGCTATTTTGTAGCCCGCACGGACACCGCTTATCAGGTGCAGCATTACAAGCAGAACCTTGAGGATGACGGCTTCACTCTTGCGGAGACCGAGGAGCTGACGGGCAAGACCGATACCATCGCAACGGCAAACCCGAAGACTTATACAGGCTTTACGCTTGACCGGACCGTGGAAGGCACGGTCGCCAGCGGCAATATCGCGGGCGACGGCAGCCTGGTGCTGAAGCTGTACTACACGCGCAACAGCTATGACGTGACCTATGCCTATACGGGCACGGTGCCCACGGGTGCAAGCGCGCTGCCGGAAAAGGCGACCGTGAAATACGGCGCGCCTGTAACGGTGGCAGAGGCCGCCACGGCCCCGGGCTATACGTTTAGCGGCTGGAGCCGGAATGACTTCACGATGCCGGCCGAAAACGTGACCATTACCGGTTCGTTCACGGCCAACAGCAACACCGAATACACGGTGCGGCACCACTTCCAGAACATTTTGGACGATGCGTACGATGCCGACACGGCCATGCTCAGCGAAACGCTGAGCGGCACGACGGATACGCTCACGGCTGCTGCTGCGAAGACCGTTGCGGGCTTTACGGCTCAGAGCTTCCAGCAGAAGAACATCGCGGGCGACGGCAGCACGGTGGTTGATATCTATTACAACCGCAACAGCTACGGCGTGAGCTACCGCTACCTGAATACTCCTGCGGGTGCAAGTGCACTGCCTGCGGGCGCGAGCTACCGTTTTGGCGCCGCCGTGACGGTGGCGGAGGCGGCCACGGCTCCGGGCTACACATTCAGCGGCTGGAGCACCGGCGATTTCACGATGCCCGCACAGGATGTGGAGATCACAGGCTCCTTCACGGCCAACGGCGATACCGCTTATACAGTGGAGCATTATCAGCAGAATCTGGCGGGCGACGGTTACGACCTTGTGGAGGTGGATACCGAACACCTGACAGGCGAGACCGATACCACTGCGACGGCAAACCCGAAAGCCTATACAGGCTTTACATTTGACGGGACCGTGGAGGGCACGGTCGCCAGCGGCAATATCGCGGGCGACGGCAGCCTGGTGCTGAAGCTGTACTACACGCGCAACAGCTACGATGTGACCTATGCCTACACGGGCACAGTGCCTGCGGACGCAAGTGCACTGCCGGAAAAGGCGGCTGTGAAATACGGCGCCTCTGTAACAGTGGCGGAGGCCGCGACCGCAAAGGGCCATACCTTCAGCGGCTGGAGCACCGGCGACTTCACGATGCCTGCACAGGATGTGGAGATCACAGGCTCCTTTACGGCCAACCCGTACAATGTCACGGTCGAATACTACTTCGACAAGGCTCAGGATACGGATATGACCCGGGTGCAGTCTGTCACTTACGGTGAGACATTCACGACTGCGGCGGCCGCAGAAACGGACCGGAACGGCGTACACTATACGCTGGACTGGGTCGAAAACAACGGCCTGACGGTGAGCGACATTGAAGCCGACAACGTGGTCAGGGTGTACTACGCAAAGGATGAAGAGGGCGGCCCGGACGACATCCCCGATTATGCGCAGATCGTATTTACCTATCAGAGTGCGGACGTTCGGAAAGGCACGGTTGATAAGAGTGTGGAAATCCACACCTTTGAACGGCTGAACGGCGAACTGCTCGAAGAGAAGAAAGCCAGCCCGGCCGGTGCAAATGCGGCGGGACGTGAGGGCTATGCATTCGATTACTGGACCGATGGAACCAAGCGCGATGTGACCTCCGGTATGGAGACGCTGAAGAGCGAGGTATACACGGACAATGCAGAATTCACCGCATATTTCGACGTTGATACAAAGGGCACTGACCCCGAAGACCCGGATAAGCCGGACAATGTGCCCGACAAGTATCAGGCGAAAGTGACCTATCAGGCTGTCAATGGCGCAGTTACGCTGGGCGGCAGCATGGGCACTGAGCTGGTCACCTATGTGACTCTGTTCGACGCGGACGGCAAGTGGGCCGAGAACGGCACAGGCAAGCTGGCTGAGGCTCAGGTCCCGACTGCAGCCGCAGCCGCGGATTACGACCCGGCCACCGAACGCTGGACACCGGCCGTACCGGCCGAAGGGGCTGAGATCACGGCTGACGGCGCTGTCTTTACAGTGACGTGGGAGCTGGCGATCTCCGGTTACCAGGTACACTACTACTACGACGGCGTTGAGGATACCGCTTCTGCTGTGAATGCCACCGGCAAGATCGGCGACGCGATTCCCTACGACACCGGCAAGACCACTTTTGACGGCGCGAACTACGTGCTGGAGAATGTGGACGGCGCGGGCAAGCTCATCTCGAAGGATGCGGCTGCGAATATCGTGAACGTCAACTTCACAAAGGATGAGAAGTCCGACCCGACCAAAGACCCCGACCCGGAGGTCCCGGGTGACAACATCCCGGATAAGTATCAGGCAACTGTCACGTTTGAAGCGATCAACGGCGTACTCCAGCCCAAGGGCGGCACGGACGCTCAGAATACGAAGCAGATGACCACGGTCGTGACACTGCTGAACGAGAACGGCGAACCCGCTGAGAACGGTACCGGTTATCTGACTGAAGCACAGATCCCGACAGCGCTGGCGAATCTGGGATACATCGCCAACACGCTGTTCTGGGGCCCGGCGACTCCGACGACCTCTTACGCCATCACAGGCGACATCACCTTTGTGGCGGACTTCAATGCGGAAGGCGTCATTCCGGAAGAACCCCCGGTGCCTCCGGTGACCCCGGTAGGTCCGACGGCGCCGGAAGAAGGCCCGGAGGAAACCATCGACGAGCCTGAAACCCCGCTTGCTCCGGCTGAACCCGAAGCACCCGCGGAAGAGCCCGCCGAAGAGGAGATCGAGGAAGCCGATACGCCGCTCGCTTCCGGCGCCGCATGGGCGCTGCTCAACCTCATCCTGATGCTCTGCACGGCCCTTGTCAGCATCCTGCTGCTCATCGGCTTCCTGGGCAAAAAGAAGAAAGAGGATGAGAACGAGAACGTGGAGTACACGGTGAAGCGCAAAGGCGTGACTCGTGTGCTGAGCCTCATCCCGGCCATTGGCTCCATCATCGCCTTCCTCCTCACGGAGAATATGCGCAATCCGATGGTGTTCGTGGACCGCTGGACATGGCTCATGGTGCTCATCGCTCTGGTGCAGGTCATTGTGTGCATCTTTGCCCGCAAGGAAAAAGAAGAGCCCGATGACAACGCGCAGACCCCGGCTCAGGCGTAAGCACGGAACGCGAACCTCAGGCAAATCCATAACGAAAGCCCCCGAAGGATAATCCCTTCGGGGGCTTTTTGTACATCCTGTAAATTTTGCGGAAAATACGGGACGCGGCGGCAGAGGCTGTGATACAATGAAAAAAACACGTCCTTCGTCCGCATACGGACGGAGGCGAAAGCGGCGGGAAGGGCCGCGGAAAAGGGAGATGCAAAAGCCATGAAGGTAACGTTTATCGGCGCCACGCATGAGGTTACGGGGAGCTGCTCCCTGCTGGAGGTGGGGAACAGCGCTTTCCTGGTGGACTGCGGGATGGAGCAGGGGGAAAACCGGTTCGAGAATATCCCGCTGCCTGTGAACCCGGCAGAACTGAGCTGCGTGCTGCTGACGCACGCCCATATCGACCATTCTGGATATCTGCCCCTGCTGTACAAAAACGGCTTTCGGGGCACCGTGTATGCTACGGAATCCACTGCCAGCCTGTGCCAGATCATGCTGCGCGACAGCGCGCATATTCAGGAGAGCGAGGCGGAGTGGAAAAACCGAAAGGCGCGCAGGGCCGGACGCCCGGAGGCGGAGGCGCTGTACACGATGGCGGACGCAGAGGGCGTTTTATCCCGCTTCCGTCCGTGCCCGTACAACAAGCTGACGGCCGTTGGCGAAGGCGTTGCGGTGCGCTTTACGGATATCGGGCATCTGCTTGGCTCCGCCGCCATTGAGATATGGATGAGCGAGGGCGGCGTTACCAAAAAGATGGTGTTCAGCGGTGACGTGGGGAATACGCATCAGCCCATCCTCAACGACCCGCAGCGGGTGGAGCAGGCAGATTATCTGGTGCTGGAATCCACCTACGGCAACCGGCTGCACGGTGAGCGCCCGGATTATGTGGGCGCGTTGACGGAGATCCTGCAGCAGACCTTTGACCGGGGCGGCACGGTGGTCATTCCCTCCTTTGCTGTGGGCCGCACGCAGGAAATGCTGTATTTTATCCGGGAGATCAAGGAGCAGGGCCGGGTGCACGGGCACGACGGATTCCCTGTTTATGTGGACAGTCCGCTGGCCAATGAGGCAACGAGCATTTTCCTGCAATGCCCCACGGAAAATCTGGACCCTGAGGCGCGGGAACTGGTGCGGAGCGGGGTAAATCCGCTCTGGTTTGAAGGGCTTAGGACCAGCGTGACGAAGGAGGATTCCCAAGCCATCAATGCGAATGCCGTGCCGAAGGTCATCCTTTCTGCCAGCGGAATGTGCGATGCGGGGCGTATCCGGCATCATTTAAAGCATAATCTGTGGCACAGCGAAAATACGGTGCTGTTTGTTGGTTATCAGGCAGAGGGCACGCTGGGGCGCGCGCTGGTGGACGGCGCACCATCGGTAAAAATATTCGACGAAGCGATCGCAGTCAACGCAGAAATCCGCGTGCTGGCGGGCGTGAGCGGGCACGCGGATAAAAACGGGCTCATCCGCTGGCTCCAGGGTGTTTCACCGAAGCCGGCGCAGATATTCGTCAATCATGGCGACGATGAAGCATGTACGGATTTTACCCAGTGCCTGAGAGAAGAATACGGTTACAATGCGATGGCCCCGTACAGCGGAACGTGTTATGATCTGGCCGCCGGGGCGTTTCTGGCCCAGCCCGCCGGAGTGCTGCGCAAAAAGCCGGAGGAGGCCGCGCGCGACCCGCGCGCAATGGCGGCCTTCAGTGAGCTGCAGCGGGCCGTCAAGCAGCTTTCCGCATTGGCCCAGGGGGTGGGAGGAAGACCCAACAAGGAACTCAAGCGCATGGCTGCGCAGGTACAGGCCTTGTACGACGCCTGGCGCGCATGAGCGTATCCTTTGGGGTGTAAAGAGAAAAGAAGTGTCCGCAGAGCCTCAGGAGGCTCTGCGGACGTTTTTTGCCGGAAGCGAGGTCTCACGGCTGCGGCCGCTGCTTTGCGCGGCGCGTACTCCGTTCCGCGCGAGCGGGAGAGGTTGTCAGGCGATAGCTGTCGGAGATCATTTCGCAAAGGTCCTCCGGCGGGACGCCGGCGTTCACCTCCACGGTGTTCCAGTGGGTATGGTTCATATGCCAGCCCGGCGTAACGGCGGGGTAGGCCGCCCGCCAGAAATCGGCTTTCATTGGTTCACATTTCAAATTTACGCATAATTTTCCGTCGCGTTCAAAAACAAGAGCAAACCATTTGCGCCCGGCGGCGTGACGCACCACGACATTGCCGCCGTCCTCAAACGGGCAGTCCACAGCAGCGCCGGGATATGCGGCGCACAGGGCAAGCAGCTCGTCCTTTGTCATTTCCCGGTTCCCTCCTTGTTCTCAAAGCCCTGTGCGCCGGCACAGGGGCGTGTGCAGCGCACACGCGCGGCCTCGCAAGCAGCGGGTTTGAGGCTATTATACCATGGCGCCGCGAAGCGGCCCCAACAAAACCGCACCTGCTGCGGTTTTGCATGGTTCAATGTTCTCAAAGCCCTGTGCGTCAGCACAGGGGCGTGTGCCATGCACACGCGCGGCCGCGCAAGCGGCGGGTTTG